>CAMWGS010000155.1 GCA_947173865.1 uncultured Ruminococcus sp. | reverse complement strand
CTTCTTGTTCAACTCTTATTTTTCAAACAAGACCTAGTTAATATGAGATTTTATTTTTTGTCGGAAATACAGAAAATATGTGTTGACAAATCTGAAATATTGTGATATAATTATAAAAGTGAACAGCGGGATTTATTCCGTTGCTGACTGCTGAAAAACAGATGTTTTCGGATATTCGGGTATATACCTGTTTGTCGGAGGACAGTTCGGAATATTGTAATTATGCTATCCGTTTGTTTTTCAGATGGATTTTTTTATTTTGGGAAGGTGTCTGATGAACGAAAAACGACTTGCGGTAACAGCCATTGTTATTGATGATTCGTCCGCTGTGCAGGAAGTAAACAATGTATTGCACGAGTACAGTGAAATTATAATAGGAAGAATGGGAATACCGTACCGTGAACGTGGGGTCTCGATGATTTCCGTTGCACTCGACGCAGAACCCGACCGCATAAGCAGTCTTACGGGCAGACTCGGACAGATAAAGGGTGTATTCGTAAAGGCTGCAATTTCCAAAAAATAAACGGAGGAATTTACAATGTATAATCCCAAATCTCTTAAAGCTGAAGAATTTATCAGTAATGAAGAAATACTTGATACACTTGAATTTGCCGAAAAAAATAAGCATAACAGAGAACTTATAGAGCAGATTCTTGAAAAAGCAATTCCCAAAAAAACGGGCAGGGGAGTTGAATGTGCAGGACTTTCACACCGTGAAGCAAGTGTACTTCTTGCGTGCGATATACCTGAAATGACTGAAAAGATGTACAGTCTTGCCAGTGAAATAAAAGAAGCTTTTTACGGAAACAGAATCGTAATGTTTGCACCGCTTTATCTCTCGAATTACTGTGTAAATCAGTGTGTTTACTGTCCGTACCACTATCAGAACAGAGAAATCCCACGAAAGAAACTTACTCAGGAAGAAATTGTTGCAGAAGTCACCGCATTGCAGGATATGGGACACAAGCGTCTTGCGATTGAGGCAGGCGAAGACCCTGTGAACAATCCGATTGAGTACATTCTGGAGTGTATAAATACTATCTATTCAATAAAGCACAAAAACGGTGCTATCAGACGTGTCAACGTAAATATTGCAGCGACTACCGTTGAGAATTACAGAAAACTCAGAGACGCAGGAATAGGTACATACATACTTTTTCAGGAGACTTATCACAAAGAGAGTTATGAAAAACTTCACCCCGCAGGTCCTAAGCATAATTATGACTACCACACGGAAGCTATGGACAGAGCTATGGAAGGTGGTATAGACGATGTCGGTCTTGGTGTTCTTTTCGGGCTTGATATGTATAAATACGAGTTTGCTGGACTTCTTATGCACGCTGAACATCTTGAAGCAGTTCACGGTGTAGGTCCTCACACAATAAGCGTTCCGAGAGTTAAAAGAGCGTCCGATATTGACCCGAACGTTTTTGACAACAGCATTGATGATGATACATTTGCTAAAATAATTGCCTGCATAAGAATTGCTGTTCCGTATACGGGAATGATTATATCAACACGTGAGAATGAAACTTGCAGAAATAAGGTTCTTGGTCTCGGAATTTCACAGATTTCGGGAGGTTCAAGAACTTCCGTGGGTGGTTATGCGGGATATTCTGCCGACGAACGTCCTCACGATACCGAACAGTTTGACGTTTCCGACCAGCGTTCACTTGACGAAGTTGTGAAATGGCTTATGGACATGGATTATATACCATCGTTCTGCACTGCCTGCTACCGTGAGGGAAGAACGGGCGACAGATTTATGTCATTGTGTAAGGTCGGACAGATTCAGAACTGTTGCCACCCTAATGCACTCATGACTTTGCAGGAGTATCTTGAAGATTATGCAAGTTCCGAAACGAAAGCGGTTGGTGAGGTACTTATTGCCCGTGAAATCCACAATGTTACGAATCCGAAAGTAAAGGAAAAAGCATTGGAAAATCTTGAAGCCATTAAAAAAGGAAGCCGTGATTTCAGATTTTAAAATTTTTTACCTCCGTAATATTGACAAAGTCAATAATACATGGTAAAATTGAATATATGAATTAGAAGAAATTAGTCGATACGGAGGAGATAAAATGTACGAACTTATGATTATGGCTGAAAATTCACCGCTTACAGGTGACAATTTTCCTGCAAAGGCTCTTATTATAGTAGGTATTATTGCGGCTGCCCTTGCTGTTGCAACTACAATTTTATCAAAGAAAAAGAAATAATTCCGAAATTTAATTAAACTGCTCTCCCTCCGCATATACTTATTATATTAAGTGTTTACAGCGGAGGTTTTTTTATGATTTGCAGACTTGAGGACTTACGCAGAAAAGAAGTAATTGACATAACAACGGGCGAAAGGCTTGGCTACATAGACGACGCTGAAATGAATCTTGAAAAATCAGCGGTTCAGTCACTCGTTATTTACGGCCGAGAACGGCTTTTCGGGTTTCTCGGCAGAGAAGATGACGTTGTTATACCTTGCAGTGAAATAAAAGTTGTCGGAAATGACGTGGTACTTATAAAACATTCAAAAACGTCACATATCACAAATATCCGAAAGGTTTCGTCTGAAAGTTCGTGAAAAACGCCGTAAAATTTGCTCTTGATTTTTCTGGCGGAAAATGGTATAATGTTAAAGCAGTTCACACACTGATGCTTTTACGGACCGGTGCATTGATTTCAGTGTTGTCCGTAAGTCAAGTGCGGTGGAGGATTATTAAAACCAATTTTTAAGGAGGACTACACAATGGGAGTAGTATCAATGAAACAGCTTCTTGAAGCTGGTGTTCACTTTGGTCATCAGACAAGAAGATGGAATCCGAAAATGGCTCCGTACATTTTCACAGAAAGAAACGGAATCTACATTATCGACCTTCAGAAAACTGTAAAGAAACTTGAAGAAGCTTATATGTTTGTTCGTGACATCGCAGCAGAGGGCGGCGAAGTTCTTTTTGTAGGTACAAAGAAGCAGGCCGGCGACTCTGTAAGAGAAGAAGCTACAAGAGCTGGTGCACACTATGTTAATGCAAGATGGCTCGGCGGTATGCTCACAAACTTCAAGACAATCCAGACAAGAATCAAGAGACTTGAACAGCTTCACACTATGGAAGAAGACGGCACTTTTGCTCTTCTCCCCAAGAAAGAAGTTGTTAAGCTTAACCTCGAAATCGAAAAGCTTGAAAAGTTTCTCGGTGGTATCAAGAACATGAAGAAGCTCCCCGCAGCTCTCTTTATTGTTGACCCGAGAAAAGAAAAGATTGCTGTAGCTGAGGCTAAGAAGCTCAATATTCCGATTGTTGCTATTGTGGATACAAACTGCGACCCTGATGAAGTTGACTATGTAATCCCTGGTAATGACGATGCTATCAGAGCAGTTAAGCTTATCGCTGGTACAATCGCTAACGCTGTTATCGAAGGCAGACAGGGCGATGACAACACTGCTGAAGAAGTTCAGGAAGTTCCTACCGAGGAAGTTGCTGAAGCTGAATAATTTCTTTCAGAAAAATTTAAACCCGAATTTCGTTATTCGGGTTTTTCACAATAAAATAATTACAGGAGGTAATTGAAATGGGAAAAATTTCCGTTGCTGATATTAAGGCACTTATGAAGTCCACTGGCGTTGGTATGATGGACTGTAAAAAGGCTCTCGAAGCAAATGAGGGCGATATGGACAAGGCTATTGAATTCCTCAGAGAAAAAGGTCTTGCTACACAGGCTAAGAAGGCAGACAGAGCTGCTGCAGAGGGCGTTGTTGCTGCTGTTGTAAACGGTAATGTAGGTGTTCTCCTCGAAGTAAACACAGAAACTGACTTTGCTGCAAACACAGATGACATCAGAAATTTCGTAAATGCTGTTGCAAACACAATTATCGAAAAGAACCCTGCTGACGTTGAGGCTCTTAAGGCTGAAACAATCAGCGGTGGTACTGGTACAGTCGGCGAAGCTCTTACAGAACTCGCAGGTATGAAAATCAGAGAAAACATTGTTATCCGTCGTTTCACAAGACTTGAAGGTGTTCTTGCTTCTTATATTCACAACGGCGGTAGCATCGGTGTTATGGTTAAGCTCGATACAGACCTTTCTGCTGAACAGGTTTCCACTATCGGTAAGGACGTGGCAATGCAGTCTGCTGCTCTTAACGCTCCTTATCTTTGTCGTGAACAGGTTCCCGCTGATACTCTTGACAAGGAAAGAGAAATTATGCTTGCTCAGATGGCAGAAGACCCGAAAATGGCTAATAAGCCCGAGCAGGTTCGTGCTAAGATTGTTGAAGGTAAGATTGGCAAGTATTACAGCGAAAATTGCCTTCTTGAACAGGCTTTCGTCAAGGACGACAAGCTTTCCGTTCAGGGTTATGTTGACGCAGAGGCTAAGAAGCTTGGTGCTTCAATAAAGGTTGTTGACGTTATTCGCTACGAGCGTGGCGAAGGTATTGAAAAGAAAGAAGATAACCTTGCTGACGAAGTTGCAAAGATGATTAAGTAATTTTTTCAGAACCGCAGGTTTAATCCTGCGGTTTTTTTATGGAGGTTTATATGAGAGTATCAAGAAAAATCTGGTTTTTTGTCATTATGATAATGTCGCTTATTTTTGCTATGGCATTTATGGACGATGCAACACGTTTTATGAAAGGAAACAGGATTGATTTCAACAAGTCGGAAAAAGCTGACTTTTCTGACCCTCATGCTGTAATTAATGGCAAAATTGATTTTGTATACGGTCCTTTTGCTACATATGAGGAGACTACTAAAAAATATGGTCTTACAGTACATAAAAAAGAAACTAACTATTATGTGGTCAGCAACCTTGAAGATACGGAATTTTTTACGGTTCTTTCAACGTCGGACAAAGACCTTATTTCAAAGCTTGACAGTGCCGCAGATAAATGGTATGATTATTTTACCGTTGAAGAAGCTGTCGAGCCTGTAGTTAGTATTGAATTTGACGGAAAACTGAATTATCCGAGCAGTATGGAGGATTATGAAACGTACTACAATGAGGCGGTGGATGACCTTGCAAATGTCGGTGTTGAAAAGTCGATGTTTGCCGATATGCAGATTAATGAAGGAAAAGTAACAGTGTGGTCGGTAGTTGCGTTTGTTGCCTGCTGTGTTCTCACACTGGTTTCGTTCGTACTGATGATTATTTCGTTTATTGTTTCACGTAGAAGATGATTTTTATAATTCAGTATATTAATAT
>CAMWGS010000154.1 GCA_947173865.1 uncultured Ruminococcus sp. | reverse complement strand
GTTGCGGGGCAATGGTACTATTTAATCACGCTGACACCTTTGGCTATAAAAACGTTGAATATGAAAAAGGGGTAAAATGAAAAAAATTTTAAAAATAACAGGCTTAATTATCGGAATAATAATTCTTGTGATTTTTGTTGTTGTAATTTTATTTCCTGCACTTCCGACTTATTTAAAGGTGAAGAAAAACTGTCCGCATATAAATGACATTGTCGAAGTATATACAGACAACGACATATCAGTGTCGAAAGACTTTGAAACATATGAATTAAAAGGTTTGTATATATCTGCTCCGAAAGGTACATATAATAAAGATTCCGAAATGATACCATTCAAGGACGGTAAAAATTTTATGGTCATGGTCAGTCAGAGCGAACTTTCGGATTATAATTTTTATGATGTGACAAATAAGTTTTCAAAGCAGGATTATGAACATTTTTATAACAAATTAAACGGAAGTATTCCTCAGAATACAGTTGAAGATATAAAATTCCTGCGTAATATGACACTGAAAGATTGTCTGAAACTGCGTGGAACAGATATAAAAATTTTTGAAGAACTTGCCGAATCAAAAGAGTATGTTACAGACGTAGAGAACGTAAGTATTTATGAGAATAATGGCGTTTCAGGACTTTTATGCGATGTAAAGTACAATGAAGAAAAAGAATATCTGAATCTTATGTTTAATCATGGTAATTATGAGTATATAGTTACGGTTATAGGAGAAAATTCGGAAACAGTAAGGCAGGTTATAACTTCGGTAATTCCGACGGACTGAGGTGAATTTATGAAAGTATTTTTTACAGCAGATACACATTTTGGAGACAAAAATATAATCAGGTACGAAAACCGTCCGTTTTCCGATATTGAGGATATGGACAATACTATTATAAAAAAATGGAATGATATTGTCTCTGAAAATGACAAAGTTTTTCTTGTGGGAGATTTTTCGGCATACAGTTTTGAAAAGTCAAGTGAAATATGTAAAAGTCTCAACGGAGAAAAGTTTCTTGTTATGGGAAATCACGACATTGAAGATGAAAAGTACTATTATAATTGTGGATTTTCTGGTGTGAGCCATTATCCGATAATATATGAAAATTTCTGGATTATCTCTCATGAACCGCTTTATATAAACAGAAATATGCCTTATGCGAATATTTTCGGACACGTTCACGCAAATCCTTTATATAAGGACGTTTCGGAACAGAGTTTCTGTGTGAGTATTGAGAGAACGGATTACAGACCGATTGAATTTAGCGAAATAAAAAGACGCATACTTGAAATGGGGAAATATCATGATTTATAAGACTGATGAACAATTAAAAAGAATTTATGATATGGTTAGATTATCACCATATATTTTTAATAATGATAAATTAAGATTTTTTTTGGAAAGAGAAAACTTTATCCGATTAAGAGAAAAAGAGGAATGTGGTTGGCGTGATTATTATTCAGACGAACCTGAGGATATCGGTACTTATGGAGAAAAGCTGACAATATTTGATTTGGAATTATTAAAAGTAAAAGGTTATAACGGAAATATTCTTCATAATCTTTATATTCCTTATAATAACGGAAAAACATCTGAAATTGATATTTTATTTATAACTAAAAAAGGAATTTTTGTGATAGAGAGTAAAAATTATTCAGGTTGGATTTACGGAAGTGAAAAAAACCAGTATTGGACAGTATGCGACAAAAGAGATAGATGGAAACTTTATAATCCAATAAAACAGAATCAGGGGCATATTAATACAATTCATCAGCATTTGCGAGGAATACCATGTTTTTCACTCATAGTTTTTTCAGAACGCTGTGAACTCAAAAAGATAAATGTATATTCTGAAGTATATGTATTTAAGCGTGACAAAATGTTTTTCAAGGTAGCGGAAGTCTTTAAGAGTTTTCCTGATGTAATGGACGAAAATCAGATTAATTATGTAACTGATTATATGAAACAGTTTTGTGACGCTGATAAAAATATAAAAACGTCTCATGTAGACGATTTACCAAATTATTAAGAGGTGTTAAAATGAAAAAGGAATATCTTGAAGCAGGAAAAATTGTAAACACACACGGTATCAGAGGAGAGGTCAAAATAATGCCTTATACTGACGTTCCAGAACTCTTATGCGAGTTTGACAGACTTTTTATAGGAAAGGAACGAAACGAAATCATAATAGAATGTTCACGGGTTGCGAAAAATATGGTAATTGCCAAGCTGGAGGGTGTTGACACTCCCGAACAGGCGGAAAAACTCCGTAACAGGCTTTTGTATATGCACCGTGACGACCTTGAACTTGATGAAGATACTTACTTTATTCAGGATTTGATAGGCATTGAAGTTAAAGATGCTGATACGGGTTTTGTCTATGGAAAAATCACTGATGTCATGCAGACAGGTGCAAATGATGTCTATGTGATTGAGGGGGACGGCAGAGAGTATCTTGTGCCTGCAATTGCTGATGTTATTATTTCTACCGATATTGACACAGACTCAATGACTATAAGAGCTTTGGAAGGACTTTTTGAATGAAAAAATCAAAAATAATCATTATATCTGTTTTTACAGTCGTTTTTGTTTTGGTATTAATCTTTTTGGTGTTCTTTCCCGCATTGCCACTATACTTTCAGATGAAAAGAGAATGTCCGACAATAAACAGAACTGTTGAAGAATTTGACTTTACAGGAGATATTTCGGAAGATTTTAAAGAAATTACATCGTGCGGAATAATTCTCAAAGTTCCGTCGGATATGTACCGAAAAAATCCTGATTCTTCGGTGGAAATTTATGTCTGTGGAAAGGAAAAAAATTATAACACTGTTGTTATGTTTTATGAATCGTCTGATGTTTCCGAATATAATGCATCAGAGTTGAGTTACGATGAACTTAAATCTTTTTGCAGTTATATTAATGAAGATGTTCCGCAGTCGCTGTACGAGTTTCAGAAATTGAATTTAAGTCTAAATACAGATGATTTCAATATGAGGGACAAGGAGCTTGCTGAAACTTTTTTACGTCTTGCTGTTTCTAAGGAATTTCTTGTCGGACAGGACAAATGCAGTCATGTTTACAGCTTTGAAAACAACTGTGCAGAGGGCTTTATATATGAATATGAAACTCCAAAAAATTATACTGAATATATGATAGAGATTTATCGGGAAGGAAAATATAGTACTGAATATAGTGTACTTATAAGAGCAGAAAATCCCGAAACTGCAAAACAAATAATTGAATCGATTGAAATTACGGAGGAATAAATGAGAATAGAAATAGCTACACTTTTTCCCGAGATGTGTGAAGCGGTACTTGGTGAGAGTATTGTGGGACGTGCAAGGAGAGCGGGAAAAATAGAGATTAACTGCCGTCAGATAAGAGAGTATACACAGGATAAGCACCGCCGTGTTGATGATACTCCATATGGCGGAGGAATGGGAATGGTCATGCAGTGCGAGCCGATTTATAACTGTTATAAATCGGTCTGTAACGAAATCGGCAGTAAACCGCATACAATATATATGTCGCCGAAAGGAAAGATTTTCAATCAGCAGAAAGCAATTGAATTTTCCAAAATGGAAAATATTCTTATAATATGCGGTCATTATGAGGGTGTTGACCAGAGAATTATTGACAGGATAGTTGACGAGGAAATTTCCATAGGTGACTATGTGCTTACAGGCGGTGAAATTCCTGCAATGACTGTTGTTGACGCTGTTGCAAGAATGTGTGACGGTGTACTTTCAGATGAGATGTGTTTCAAAGATGAGAGTATTTACAGTGGTCTGCTTGAATATCCGCAGTATACACGCCCTGAAATATGGGAGGGTGAAAGTGTTCCGTCAGTGCTGTTGTCGGGTCACCATAAAAATATAGAAAAATGGAGGCTTGAGAAAAGTCTGGAAATTACTGCGGAACGCCGTCCCGATTTGCTTGATATTTACAATAACGGTAAACAATAAGTATAGTATTAAAATTAAATTCCATTTAGAAATATTTCACATATTACCATGTGGAAAATTGTTGGAGTTCAACAATTTATGTTAAATCTTTTTGTGGTGAATATCAACAAGCAAACCGAAAAAATAACTCTCACATTTAAACTAAATGTAGAAATTAATGAAAAGTGACGGTTTAAAAAAAAAAATCCGTTGACTATGCGAATTTTTGAATGTATAATTAATATCAGCAATTGAAATATATTTGCGTGAGGTACTCTACAGAGAGTACAATATAGAGAATAGGAGAGTTGTATATGTTTGTCAGAGAAGTAATGGTTAAGAATCAGGTTGGACTTCATGCAAGACCGGCTACCTTCTTCATTCAGAAGGCTAACGAATTCAAGTCATCTATCTGGATTGAGAAGGAAGAGCGTAGAGTAAATGCCAAGAGCTTACTTGGTATCCTTTCACTCGGCATTGTAGGCGGTACTAATGTAAAGGTTATCGCAGACGGTGCAGATGAAAGAGCAGCAGTTGATGCTCTTATCGACCTCGTTGACAGTGGATTCAGCGAAGAAAACAGATAATCAATCCCGAATTTTTGGGCGTTACGCTGCTGTAACGCCCGCTTTTGTTTTTGTGGGCAAAAAATTATCCTTTAAGGTATTCCGCCATATTTTCTGCAAAGATTGCATATCCTTTTGTCGGGTCAGAAACAAAAACGTGAGTAACCGCACCTATCAGCTTACCGTCCTGAATAATAGGACTTCCGCTCATTCCCTGAACAATTCCGCCTGTACGGTCTAAAAGTTCCTTGTCGGTTATGCGTATTACCATATTTTTGGTACTTTCGGCACTGTTATAGTCTATTTTTTCTATTTCAATCTTGTATTTCTGAGGAATATCACCTGAAACAGTCGTTAAAATTTCGGCTTCTCCTGTCTTTACGTCCTGCCTGTAACCCATTTTATACTGTTCACAGTTTACGGAAAGTGCCTGCACGGCAGATTCAGAGAGCATACCATATACACCGCATGAATTGTTGCGATTTAATATACCGAAACTTCCTCCGTACATGAATTGTCCATGGAGTTCTCCGGGAATACCCTTTGAACCTTTTTTAGCGTCGGTTATTTCAACAGGAACAGCTTCACCGCTGTAAATAGGAACAAGTTCGCCCGTATCGGAATCGCAGACAGGGTGACCGAGACCTGCAAATTCTCCTGTGGTCTTATTGAAAAAAGTCATTGTACCTATTCCCGCAATGCTGTCACGCACCCACAT
>CAMWGS010000153.1 GCA_947173865.1 uncultured Ruminococcus sp. | reverse complement strand
ATATATTCCCGAAAATGAAAATTCATTTGCTCCTGCTCTTTGCAGTCGTCTTGACAGGAACACAAGCGGACTCCTTACTTCCGCAAAAAATTCTTCCGAATTGCGTGAAATAAACGAAGCTATCCGACAAGGTACGGTACATAAAATATATCACTGTGTTACAGTTTCCCCACCGCCAAAAAATTCAGACATAATTTCCGCATATCACAAAAAAGATGACACACGTAATATCGTGAGAATTTCCGACACCCCTGCCGAAAATTTCAGAGAAATAAAAACGGGCTATAAAGTACTTTCACAGAAATCAGGTCTTTCCCTCGTTGAAGTAAAGCTTTTTACAGGCAGAACTCACCAGATAAGAGCTCATCTCGCACATATAGGTGCGAATATTCTCGGTGATGGAAAATATGGCAATATAAATGCAAACAAACGACACGGCGTATTTCGTCAGGCATTGTGTGCATACTCAATCAGATTTGAACTTCCTGAAAATTTACCGTTTTCGTATCTGAACAAAATTGAAATCCATGCACCCAAACCCGATTTTGAAAAGTTCTTTGATTAACAAATAAAAAAATATCCGCACTATTGACTTTTACTATTTAAAGTGCTACAATGTAACTAACAAATAAAGAAAGGTTTGATTTTTATGAATATTCTCGTTGTCGGACTTGGTTTAATAGGCGGTTCTGTCTGTAAGGCACTTAAAAAATATACATACCACAATGTTACAGGCTGTGATATAAATCACGACATTGAAGAAAATGCCCTCCGTGATGTTGCTGTGGACGAGGCTTTCAGCGGAAATTACAGCGGTTTCGACCTTGTTATTATCTCACTCTTTCCCGAAACAGCAGAAAATTTTTTTGCCGAAAATGCAGGAAAATTTGATAAGAATACCCTTATTACCGACGTTTGCGGAATAAAGGGTGATTTTTCCGCACGAATGAAGTCAACGGCAGAAAAAAACGGTCTCAGGTATGTCGGTATTCACCCAATGGCAGGCAAGGAATTCGGTGGTTATTCCAACAGTTCAGCAAACCTTTTTGTAAAGGCAAATTTCATAATAACACCGTTTGAGGACAGCAGAAGCGAAGATATTGAACTTCTCAAAAATTTATCTTCTGAAATCGGTGCAGGAAAAATTGTCATTACAAGCCCCGAAAATCACGACAAAATGATAGCTTATACATCACAGCTTGCACATATAGTATCGAGTGCATATGTAAAGAGTCCTGAGCTTAACCTTGAATGTGGTTTCAGCGGAGGAAGTTTTCAGGACATGACAAGAATCGCAACAATGAATGAAAAAATGTGGACTGACCTCTTTATGCAGAACTGTGACAACTTACAGTTTGAACTTGATACACTGATAGGTAATCTCCTTAAATACCGTGACGCACTCCAGAAAAGAGATGCCGAAACTATGAAGAATCTCATAGCAGAGGGAAGAAAACTCAAGGAAAATAATCTCCGTCACCGTGTCGGACAGCCTAATTAAAAGGAACAAATATCTTATCTATGGCATAAAATAATATGAGAGAAAATCTCAATTACACCGAAAGGAATACTCTTATGCCAAAGGTATTTTTAAGTCCCTCAACTCAGGAGTGGAATCAGTACGCTACCAGTGGCAACGAAGAATTATATATGAATCTGCTCGCAGACAGAATAGAACCGTATCTGCGTTCAAGCGGAATAGCATTTGTACGCAACGACCCCGCACGGAACGTAAACGGTGCTATTCAGGATTCAAACGCTGCATATTATGACGTACATCTTGCACTCCATTCAAACGCTGCTCCCGAACATCTTGCCGGTCGTCTGAGAGGCATTGATATATATTTTGCCCCGAAAAGCAAAGACAGTGAATATCTCGCTAATATCATAGCGAATAACTTAAAAAGCATCTATCCCCTGCCCGACAAGGTAAACGCCGTTCCTACCTCAACACTCGGTGAAGTCCTTAATACAAATGCTGTTGCAGTACTTTGTGAACTCGGATACCATGACAATTATGCAGATGAAGCATGGCTGAAAAATAATCTTGACGTTATTGCAAGAAATATTTCCCGTTCTCTCTGTGACTACTTCGGAATACCTCTTATTTCTCCGACTGCTGTCAGATGGGGTACTGTAATAACCGACGGTTCAGGTCTCAATATCAGACAATTCCCCGACATTTCTTCTGCTGTTATCGGTTCAATTCCAAACGGCAAAACTGTCATGATTAATGGTGAAACAAACGACTGGTATGTGGTAAACTACAACGGCACTACAGGATATTCAAGCAGTGAATTTATTTTTATCTGAAACAAAAAAGGCTTTCTGTGATAAGCAGAAAGCCTTTTATATTCAGGAAATATTCAAGGGAAATACAGTTATTTTTCAGAACGTGAATTAGTAGTCCTGTTTCTCTGTGACTTGTACTTTGTTTTTGAATTTTTCTGTCTGCTCTTGTAAAGAACATATGAATAAATGCACATAAGAATATAAATCGCACAAAGTACAAATGAAACAGTAAGTGCAGTCCTGAACCACTTTGATTTGGGGAATTTCGTCACAGCAAAAAGATTATATTTTGATGCCGAACGGTTTACATCAGATACCGCCACAAGTTCAACCGTGCCGAGTTCCTCACCGTTGTACTTCAATGTCACTTCTCCCAGCGATTCGCCCTTTTTGACAGGTGCTTGTAATGATTTCTTGTACCACTTGATATCATATTTATTTACAACAGATGTGTCAATTTCATCATACCATAACAAAGAAAATTCCTCTTTCGGACGTGCAAGTACATAATCATTACCGTCTGCAAGTTCTACGGGAATTTCACCGACTTCGGCAGTATCGGCAAGAAGTACCTGATAGGAAATATGTGTGAAAGCCCAGTCAAAGAGAGTTGTTGCGTCATCAATATGTGAATAGACTAAATTTCCGTCCGCATCACTGATTGGTGAATTCATCAGCACAGCAAGATAATTATTACCGTCCTTGCTTGCAAGAGAGATTATACTTCTTCCTGCTTCTTGAAGATTGGCTGTCTTGATACCTTTTGCGGCATTGTAATAATCTGCACTTTCGGGGTTCATCATTTCATTTGAATGTGTCCATGTCCATGAATTGAAATCTTCATGGTTTGTGTCGTTCGGAACAGACGGCTTGTATTCGTAAGTTGTCGCAATCTGTTCAAAAAGCGGAACGGTAAGGGCATACTCTGTAAGCTTTGCCATATCACGAGCTGTTGTATACTGATTTTTATCATATAAACCCGTAGCATTGGTGAAGTGTGTATTTTCAAGTCCGATTTCTTCGGCTTTCTGGTTCATGCTGTTTACAAAATTATCAACATTGCTTCCGCCGATATAATAAGCAAGAGTCTGTGAAGCTTCCATAGAAGAAGTAAGCATCATTGCATAAAGCAGGTCTGTTACAGTAAAGATATCACCGTTATAGATTTCAGCCGTACGGACATCGTCGGGATATTCACTGTTAAAAAGTATATCAGAATATACTTCTTCATTCATAGTAATTTCCTGATTTAAATTATCACAGTTTTCAATAGTAACAACTGCCGCCATAATATTTACAAGTGGTCCGGGCATCTGCTGTGCGTCAGCGTTTTTCTCGTTTATTATGGTATTGGTATCACGGTTAATCAATATAACCGACTCACTTTTCAGAGGTGTTTTCAACGTAAAATTAATTGCGTCTGCATCCGGTACACAAAGAAGCGGCACTGTCATAACCAAAGCCGCAAGTGCTGATAAAATTTTTTTCATACTTTCTCCTTTAATTAATGCGGTTTCCGCAGAATAGTTTGATACATATATTATAACAGATATTTTCACAATTTTAAAGTCTTTTTCAAAAAAAATTTTTTTCTCTTTACGTTCCGTCTTAAATATGTTAAAATAGACTTGTCTGTAAGCAATTATTACAAAAAACGGAGGTATAAAAATGATTTATGTTACTGGTGACACTCACGGGGATATTGAACGTTTCAAAGCTCCCGAATTAAAAAAATTACGCAGAGGTGATACTCTCATTATATGCGGTGACTTCGGTTTTCTCTGGGATAACTCAAAAAAAGAAGCTTCGGCACTGAAAAAACTTATGTCCAAAGATTATACCATTGCTTTTATTGACGGCTGTCACGAAAATTTCGACCTGCTTGAAGCGTATCCCGAAACAGAATGGAACGGAGGAAAAGCAAGGTATATAGGCGGAAATATTTATCATCTCATACGTGGACAGGTCTATACGATAGAAAACAGGAAAATATTTACTTTCGGCGGAGGTCACAGCCATGACTATGATTTCAGACGTGACAGCACAAACTGGTGGGAACGTGAACAGCCTACCCACGACGAAATAACAACCGCCCTCAAAAGTCTTTCCGACAATAACAACAAGGTTGATTACATTATAACACATGAACCACCTGCATCACTTAAAGACTGTCTGGGTGTTGATATTTTCGAACGTCTTGAAGTACACGCTTTCTTTGAGGAAATAATAAGAACGTGCCAGTATGAAAAATGGTTTTTCGGAAAGTGTCATATAGACAAGCATATACCAATTAAATTCTATGCCATATTTAATAATATTATTCCGCTGAAGTGATACTTTCATGTATTCCTGAATATTTATTTATTATCTTTAAATAAAGGAGTATATATGAAAAAATTCAATTTAACAGACTTGCTGATTTTTATTATTACCGCTGAACTTGCCGGAGCAGTTTCTGCACTTATAGCAGGAAATTTTTCTGTGTTATACTCACAGATAATAAAACCTCCTTTATCACCTCCTGCACTCGTATTTCCTGTTACATGGGGAATACTTTATGCCCTTATGGGAATCTCTGCATATATGATTTACAAAACCGGAAAAAATTCTTCTATGAAAATCTATATATTTCAGCTGGCAGTAAACTTTTCATGGAGTATAATTTTCTTCCGATTCAGACTGTTTACATTTGCTGCCATAGTTTCAATAATTCTGTTTCTGCTTGTTGGCATAATGATTTTTTCATTTTCAAAAGTCAGAAAAACTTCCGCACTTTTAAACATTCCCTACCTGCTTTGGAGTGCTTTCGCTGCATATCTTTCAACAGGAGTATGTATTTTAAATTAAAAAGCACCAGTCATTTTCAGTAAATTATTATTCCATTATTTTTGCATTGATTTAATTATAAGAACGTGCTATAATATAAATATCCCAAGAGGGAAATGTATAAAGGAGGTTTAAGATATGTGCTGTAATGAACTTTTTAAGCTTATCTGCAACCTTTTCAA
>CAMWGS010000152.1 GCA_947173865.1 uncultured Ruminococcus sp. | reverse complement strand
TATATAAACCGTTATATAATCAAAATAAATTACAGACTTTTTACTTGTTTCCGTCGGTTTTTAATGCGATTTTTGGGAATATGTAGATTTAGTTGATAAATATTTGTTGAAATATACAGTTGCAAAAAAATCAGAAACATGGTAAAATAGTTAGTATACCAATTGTAAAGTTATTTCCCTGATTTCTGCATAAACCGTTAGTAAATCATTGTAAGAACTTTACTTCAAGTAATACAGCCGTTTTATTGTACGGCAGATTGGAGAATAATTATGTCAAACAAACAGGTTAATCCCCTTATGGAAAAAATTAAACAGGCATTCCCTGAAAAACTTCATGCTCTCTACAGTGTATCCCCTGAAGAAGCTTCCGACAAGCAGGTTTATCATGTTATTTCCGCTATTATTGTGGACATTCTTGGTCAGAAAAGACAGGGTTTCATAAATCATACACATTCAGTCGGAGGAAAGCAGATTTATTATCTTTCAATGGAATTTCTTATGGGACGTTCCCTTAAAACAAGTCTCTATAATCTCGGACTTGCTGACGATGTAAAGACAATGCTTGCACATTCAGGTATAAATCTTGATAAAATCTATGAACAGGAACCAGATGCAGGTCTTGGAAACGGCGGTCTTGGTCGTCTTGCTGCCTGCTACCTTGACGCTCTCGCAACTACAGGTTTCCCTGCTATGGGTCATTCAATATGCTATGAATATGGTATTTTCCAGCAGAAACTTCAGGACGGCTGGCAGACAGAACTTCCTGACAACTGGCTTCCGGGCGGTTCTGTATGGCTTGTACCAAAGCCCGAACTGGCTATAGACGTTCACTTTGAGGGAGATTTACAGGAACACTGGGACAGCCAGTATCACTACATTTCCCATGTAAACTACAGCACTGTTGTTGCTACCCCTTATGATATGTACGTTTCAGGTTATGGCTCTGAGGGTGTTTCCGTTCTCCGTCTGTGGTCTGCAAAAGCACCCGGATTTGATATGGAAATGTTCAATCAGGGATTCTATGACAAGGCTATCAACCAGAACGCTATTGCAAACGCTATTTCAAAGATTCTCTATCCTAATGATAATCACCCTGAGGGTAAATCTCTCCGTCTCCGTCAGCAGTATTTCCTTTGTGCCGCATCAGTAGGCGATATTGTAAACAACCATATGAACGTTTACGGTACTCTCGAAAACCTCGCTGACAAGGTTGCTATCCACATAAACGATACTCACCCGACTCTTGCTATTCCCGAACTCATGAGAATACTCCTCGATGACTGCGGTTACACATGGGAAAAGGCTTGGGACATCGTTACAAGAACATTTGCTTATACAAACCACACTGTTATGGCAGAAGCTCTTGAAAAGTGGGACCTTAACCTCGTTAAGACAGTTATTCCGAGAATCTTCTCAATTATCGTTGAAATCAACAACAGATACTGTCAGTCACTTATGGAAAGCAACGGTCATGACAGTGCAAAGACAACACGTATGTCTATCATCAAGGACAACCAGATTCATATGGCTACTCTTTGTGTTGCTGTTTCACACAGTGTTAATGGTGTTTCAAAGCTCCATTCTGAAATCATCAAGGATTCTGTATTCCACGATGAATTTGAAAACACTCCTGCAAAGTTCAAGAACGTTACAAACGGTATCGCTTACAGAAGATGGCTCTACCAGTCAAACAAGGGTCTCACAGACCTCCTCAGCGAAACTATTGGTACAAAGTTCATTAAGGACGGTGCAGAACTTGAAAAGTTCAGAGCTTTTGAAAACGACGAAACAGTTCTCAAGAAGCTTATGGCAGTAAAAAGAGCAAACAAGGAAAGATTTGCAAAGCACATCAAGCACAATACAGGTATTATCCTTAATCCTGACAGCATTTTTGACGTTCAGGTTAAGCGTCTCCACGAATACAAGAGACAGCACCTCAATGTTATGAATATTCTTGCTGATTACTCATACCTCCTTAATAATCCCGACGCAGATTTCACACCAAAGACATATATCTTTGCTGCAAAGGCTGCTCCCGGTTACTATCTTGCAAAGCAGATTATAAAGATGATTTGGGCTATTTCTGAAGAAATCAGAAAGAATCCGAGAATCAACAAGAAGTTACAAGTTGTATTCCTTGAAAACTACTGTGTAACTCTCTCCGAACTTCTTATGCCTGCTTCAGAAATCTCCGAGCAGATTTCACTTGCCGGTACAGAAGCTTCTGGTACAGGTAACATGAAGTTTATGCTTAACGGTGCTGTTACTCTCGGTACTCTCGACGGTGCAAACATTGAAATCAATGAAGCAGCAGGCGAAGGAAACAACATTATCTTCGGTATGAAGACAGAAGAAGTCAACGCTCTCAAGGCAAGAGGATATTATCCTAACGACTACTTCAACAACAATCCTCTTATTCACGAGGCTATCGAGCGTATGTATCACGGTATCAACGGCTGTACTTTCAATGATGTTGCAAACTCACTCAAGGACGTTGACCCGTATATGGTTCTTGCTGATTTTGATGACTACAGAAGAGCCCAGAAGTTCAGCACAGATTGCTATAAGGATACTATGAAGTGGGCTAAGATGTCACTTAACAATATTGCAGGTGCAGGAATATTCTCCGCAGACCGTGCAGTTACGGAATACGCAGACAATATCTGGCATTTAAGATAATCTGATATTACCCGAATCAATAAGGGGACGAATTCATTTCCGTCCCCTTTATTTTTGACATGAAATAAATTTGTTTTTGAAATATGGGAGTGAATTTGTTATGAGACCAATTTATGATACATGGAATTTAAATTATAAATCAATTTTCGGAGCAGTAAAACAGGGGGAAACCTGTAATTTTTCTATAAGACTTCCGAAAAATATTAATCTTGACTTTCCGCCTGTACTCGTTCTTTTCAGGACAGGATTCAAAGAACGTTTTCTTAATATGGAACTCATGGAAGAAACCGATGAGGACAGAGTTTATACAACAAGCTATACCGCACGCTACAGTGATGTACACTATTATTACTTTTCATATACAAGCGGTGGTATACGTCATTATATCAAGAAAATCAACTGCCATGA
Source organism: uncultured Ruminococcus sp. (assembly GCA_947173865.1). Lineage (GTDB taxonomy): Bacteria > Bacillota > Clostridia > Oscillospirales > Ruminococcaceae > Ruminococcus. The sequence continues at coordinate 2,265 of CAMWGS010000152.1, read as the reverse complement.
GGGAAATATAGATTTCGGCGACCTTTTCCAGCTTACCGTCTATGCAAAGGACTATGAAACGCCCGATTTCCTCAAAGGTGGAGTTATGTACCAGATTTTTCCCGACCGTTTCTGCAAGAGCGGAAAAGTACATGAAAATGTACCGAAAGACAGGGTTATCCGTGACGACTGGGGCGGTACTCCTCTTTACAAACCCGACGAAAACGGTCATGTATGGAATAATGACTATTTCGGTGGTGACTTCGCAGGTATTCAGTCAAAGCTTGGTTATCTCAAAGACCTTGGTGTTACCTGTATTTATCTTAACCCTATATTTGAATCACACGAAAATCACAGATACAATACAGCCGACTACATGAAGGCTGACCCGCTTCTTGGTACAAACGACGAATTTGAAGAACTTTGTACAGAAGCTAAGAAATACGGTATTTCAGTAATTCTTGACGGCGTTTTCTCACATACGGGTGCGGACAGCGTTTACTTCAACAAGTTCAACCGTTACGAAAACAAAGGTGCTTACAACTCAAAGGACAGCGAATATTATGAATGGTACAGCTTTATAAACTATCCGAATGAATATGAAGCATGGTGGGGCATTGATACCCTCCCTAATGTATGGGAAAACAATGAAAACTATACTGAATTTATATGCGGTGAGGAAGGTGTACTCAGTTACTGGCTTTCAAAAGGTGCTGCCGGATACCGTCTTGACGTTGCCGACGAACTCCCCGACCAGTTCCTTAACAATCTCCGCAAGTGCGTGAAGAATTACAGCAAGGATAAAATTGTTATCGGTGAAGTATGGGAAGATGCGTCAAGCAAGGAAAGTTACGGTGTTAAACGTCGTTATCTTCTCGGCGACCAGCTTGATTCAGTTATGAACTATCCTTTCCGTGAAGCTATCATCAATTATGTAAAGGGCGGAAATGTAAAGTATTTCATCTATTCTGTAATGACAATCATCGAAAACTATCCGAAGCCTACCGTTGATGTACTCATGAACTTCGTTTCCACTCATGATATTGAACGTGCCATTAACCGTCTCGGCGGTGAAAACTGCGACGACAAGAGCAAGGACTGGATGGCTGAAAAGTATCTCAATGAACACCAGTACAATCAGGGAAAAAATCTCCTTAAAGCTGCTATGGCTCTGATGTTCTTTCTGCCCGGTGTTCCGAGTATATACTATGGCGACGAGGCAGGTTTACAGGGATATAAAGACCCGTTCAACCGTCGTTGTTATCCTTGGGGAAACGAGGACAAGGAACTTATTGAATTTGTTTCGGAATTAAGCCGTGTAAGAAAGTCTATTCCTAATATGAAGTACGGCAGAACTTACTTCACTCTCAATGACAATGAAATTGTTGACGAACGTGTTATTTCTTTCACAAGACAAGGCGACACTGACGCTATTGTTTTTGTTAACAGAAGCGGTGACGATATAGTTCTTGAAAATATTGATAAACTTATGCCGAGATTCAAAGACTTCGACAAGATGTACGGTGAGTTTGAAAACAATAGTGTAACAATAAAGCCTTACGGTTACACAATTATTTCTGCAAAATTCACAGGCTGACAATAAAAACAACGGTTCTGAAAGGAACCGTTGTTTTTATTATTATTTTTGTCACTTTAATTTCAACAAACTTTGTACTACATTTATTAAAGTATCAAAATATGTAACCAGTGATTTTGTAGTTTCGCTGACGGATTCTGTAATAACATTTATCGAATACTTGTTTAATGTTTTGCTGAAAGACTTTAGTTTTTTGTCCAAAACCCTGCTGACCGTTTCTTCAATATCCGCGTTTATTTCATTACGCACCAACTCAACAAGTTCTGAATATGAATTGATGATTTTCTGTACTCTGAAATATGTATCAACAAGAAATTCATAAACCACCCACGCTTTATCAGTGTTAAGACTTTTGGCGTGCAACAACGCTCCGCTTTCCGTCCAAAGATAAAGCGTGCGGATTTTGCTTGAATTTGCATCGGACAATTTGTCCGATGCAAAAAATTCTCTGAGTTTATCACCTGTAAGACGATAAAAATGTTTCCCCTATATGTACCTTAATTTATTACGATTAAAGTTTCTGTTGATTGTATCAACACTTGTTTCGTACGCTTCTGCGAGTTGTGCGGTCGTGAGAACTCTTTTTCCCTCGTTCTCAATCGGAGTCAATTTGAATTTGTCCATTTTTAATCATTCCTTTGGTACAATATTAGCATAGTCCAAACTGCTGACTACAGTAGTGACAGGCT
>CAMWGS010000151.1 GCA_947173865.1 uncultured Ruminococcus sp. | reverse complement strand
ATACATTATCAATAAATTCCAAAGATGATATAGAACGAGTTCGTGGTGCTATTTCCACAATAAACTCATTTCCACTTTTCCGTATATTTGCATTTTGATAAGTTTTTGTATATATTCTTGAATATGTGTCATAATGCTTGACAACAATAAATCCCTCTTTTAAACCAAATTCAAATAATTCCTTGCTCCATCTCCACGCCCAATCTGCACGACCGTGTTTTCCATTTTGTCTTTCGATATATTTTTCATATGATTGACCTGGGTATATAGTTTTCCCGTCTATTTCAATCGGATAATCCAATGAAGGACTATATTGCAAACTATCATAGTCTAAGGTTTGATTCAATTTATATTTTCCTCTAATATTTTCATATTCATCTGAATACTTAAATCCATCATCTGTGTGTTCAGGAGGATATAAGCCTACATTTGAAGATTTAGAATAAATTAAAACATAATCATTATTTTTTGCAACAATTTCTGATGATTTGCCAGCTTTTTTTGTTACTCTCGGAAAAACAGCTATACTATTATCTTCTCCAAAAATTTCATCACAAATTTTCTTTAAATTCTCCTGCTCACTATCATCAATAGAAATAAAAATAACACCATCATCAGTAAGTAGATTTCTTGCGAGCCTTAAACGAGGGTACATCATATTAAGCCAGTCGGTGTGAAAACGTCCGCTTGCCTCTGTGTTTGTGCTTATTCTATTTCCCTCTTCATCTGTCTGCCCTGTAATAGCCTTATAATTCTCAATGCTGTCGTGATAATTGTCTGGATAAACAAAGTCTTTGCCTGTGTTGTAGGGTGGGTCTATATAAATCATCTTTATTTTGTTGTGATAGCTTTTCTGCAATATTTTCAGGACTTCAAGGTTATCACCTTCTATGTACAGATTCTGTGTGTCATCCCAGTTCTTGCTTTCTTCCTTGCAGGGACGGAGAGTGCCTGTTGAAGGAGTCTGCGAAAAGTGCAATGCTCTGCCTTTGCCGTTCCATTTGAAGTTGTAGCGTTCCTTGTCATCGTTAACATACTCGCCAAGTATCTGACGGAGCATATCAAAGTCGATTTTTCCGTCACATTCCACCTCTGGGAAAAGCTGACGGAGATTTTTTATGTTTTCCTCAAGTATATCAAGGGATTTTCCGTTAAGTGTTGGCATTGTGGGTGTCCTCCTTAAAAATGTTCAAGAACTCTTTTATGATATTCAGGGTCTTCTTCAAGCGCATCATATACAATATGATTTGTAAAGTAATCATTGAACAGAGAATAGTCATATTCTGCTTTATCCGTCCATGAACATAAGATAATCTTTTCTATCTGTTTACGTTCATATAAATCCTGTATTGATTTGATATCCTTTTCTCTGCATAAAGAATCAATAGGATAAATAATCGCCAAATCAAATTTGTGGTCAGTTTTATACCAGGTTCCTGAGTAATTAAAACTGTCAAATTGATAAAAATTTCTTCCTATTCGTATTTTTTCTCCTGCTTTTGGCTGCTTTTTAACACCTGCCCAACCCAAAAAATCTCTGTTAGTAATTGACTGTAAAGCATTTATCCTAAAAAGAATATTTGCATTTTCATAATATTTATCTATTATTGCCATTGCTAATTTGTGTTTTTCATATTGATGGGTACCTGTTATCAATATACCTTTATCATCATTTTTTAAAAATTTCTCAAATTGAGAAATCGCTGTTGCTTTATTACTCATAAACTTTTTCTCTCTTTCTCCAACTTCTTTATTTTCATTTTTCTGTCAAATTCAGTAGCCTTTTTCATTTCCACATGCAACTCTGCAATCTAACTATAAATTTCAGCGTTTCTGCGAACAGTTCATGGGCATCCTCACCGCTTACCTCTTTATCGGTAAGCTTTTCAGCATTAAAAACAGCTACCATATCAATAATATCTGAATACATATCAAAAAAAGTTAGTATAATATGAACTGCCAATATTCAGCTTTTTACATAAACGCAGTCGTTATCCTGTCATTCTTGTACAGATAAGCTCTTCAGGGGTGATTTTATTGTTGTATGCGAGGTTAAACCATTGATGAGTCGTCCAGACCTGATGCTCGTCCTCAAAGCTGAATAGCAGAAAATATGCAATGCAATTTGCTGAAAACTATGCAATATAATGGTAAAAGTAACCAATAACTCACTTGAGAGCTTGCTGAAAGTCGTCCACAATACTCCATATCGCTCTGTAAAGTTAATCTCGTTCTTATTCTTTTTATATCACACATGATGAATCCGCTTCAAAATTTTAATTAAAAACCTGCAATTATCTATATCAATTATATCACAGACAACAAGTTTTTTCAAGGTTTCTTGTCAAAATAAAAAATCCGTAAGCCCAATTAAGAGCCTACGGAAATTCTCACTTTTAAATCTTCATTCTTTTGTTAATATAATCCTGAATTGAATTAACAGGAACTTTATATCTGTTACCTTCTTTAAAACCTTTTAATTCACCTGTTTGAAGCAATTTATAAAATGTACTTCTGCCGATTTTAAGCACTTCCATAACTTCCTCACGGGTAAGTATTTCTTTCATAAACAACAACCTCCTACTTTCTGTTGATGTATCTTTCAATTTCTTCAGCTTTGATAACTGTTTTTCTTGAACTTACTTTTATAGCACTCAACTCTCCCGAACTGATAAGCCTGTAAACAGTATGAACGCTTACACCTAACACTCTTGCAGTCTCCTGAACAGTCAGCATATATTTTGTCTCTGTGTATTGAAAACTTATCATAAATTGCACCTCCTCCGATTATTATTGATATGTTCCTATTTTTTCGGAGTATTTGATGATATTTTGTACTACAGAAATTGTTCTTGTTACAATTTAGAATGCTATTGCTTTCATTTGCACATTATTGCAGATTAATACGGATTATTTCAGTATTGATAAAATAGAGAATAAGACCTGATTACTTGGAAAAATAAAAATAGAATAATCCGAAATAAGTTGCCATATAGCTTTGTATTTAATATATCATTGACATTTTTTATTGTTATTGCTATAATAAACTCATAGACAAATCAGAAATGGTAGATGATAAAAATGAAAAATTCAAATTACAAACTAACAATCGTTCTTGCATATGCAAATAGATATCTGTATCCTATACTACTTTTAGCATCTTTCGTTTTTGAAAATTTTCTCATATCTGGGATAGCATTCTTGATTTTTGCAATATATGAATTAGTTGGGTATATATGTAAATGGAATCATATTTTCTGTTCTTATCAAGATGCCTATCATAGAAAAATGACGCCAATCAATATAAATTGGAATTCAGTAAGAAAATCAGATGCATATGGTACACCTGCGTTTTTTGGTATATTTGGTGTGCTATTAATCATTGTCTATTATTTTTAATTGAGTTTTGTTATAATATAACTTACAGTTTACCAACAAGAATATATAAATACCCCGTGAAGAAAATTCCACGGGATATGCTTTTATAACTACTCTGCCTAATAATATATATTTTTAGCTCACTCATAGCCTGCTCTGACAACAGACAAAAACGCTGAAATCAAATATAATTCCATTCAGGGCAGATTACACCTACATATCATTTTCATCAACTTCATAGTGCTTGTTCCTATCAGAATCTTAATGCACAATATAGGAATATCACATGTAACTCTTTTGATATGTTTAAGAAGAATAATTGACTTTTCTTCTTGCTTTTGATATAATAAACTTATAGTCAAATCAGAATTTATTGGAAAGGTATAACTATATGATAGATAAAGCTGAATACAATGATTTACAAGAAATACTAAAACTGCAATATCTTTCATACCAAAGTGAAGCAGCGTTATTTGGAAGTAAAGATATTCCACCACTGAAACAAACATTAAATGAGGTTATTGATGAATTCAATAATGGAATTATCTTAAAAATGATTGTTGATAATGAAATCATAGGTTCAGTCCGTGCAAAAGAGCAAAACGGTACTGTCTATATAGGCAAACTTATGGTACATCCCGATTATAGGTGCAAGGGGTATGGTTCAAAACTTCTTGCAAAGATTGAAAGTTATTTTCCAAAAAAGCGATATGAGCTTTTTACAAGCACAAAAAGTAAGGATAATATTCGATTATATCAAAAAATTGGATATACAATATTTAATTGCAAAGCGGTTAATGATGAATTGCAATTTGTGTATATGGAAAAATGCTAATTCCAGTTTGTTATTTAGATTGCAGAAATATCCCATGGAGAATTTTTCTTTATGGGTTATATTTTTAACTCCTGTATCTATAAAACGTGTTTTCAGCCTACTAATAGACCTCTCTGATAAAGGACAAAAAACTCTGAAATCAAATATAATTCAATTCAGGTTAAATTGCACTTACACATCATTTTCATCAACTTCATAATGCTTATCCTTATTAAAACCATACTGTACAACCCAGGATTTATCACCCGTAACTCTCTTTATATATTCAAGAAAAGAATACATCTCTGCATAACTTCCGCTGAACATTTTACCGTCTATGTAACTCACAGAATTCATAACAAAGTGAGCATGATATACAGAAGCACAGCCACCATACTTTTTAGAATACGACTTTTTATGTATACACCATACTACCTGAAACTTGTCCGAAAAATAAGATGCAATACTACGGCTGAACGATTCGACTTTTTCAATGTTATCACCCCAGGTAGACTTTGCATTATACACCACAATAAAATGAAATACAGGATTTCCGCTGGTCTTATAAAAATATTTCTTCACCAACAAAAATTGCCCATACGCATTATCAATATCGGTATTCAGGCTATATCTTTTATCATAGTCGGTATGCCCGTAAAGCACGTAATTCAAAGCGTTATACATATATTGCAGACCATCATCTGTATTTCTTATCACTTTAAAGATTCCCATATTTCAGCGCCTCCCTCTATAAAAAGCCCCATTGTATTTTCAATTTTATTATACTTTTCCTGTGGTGTAACGGACTTAAACAATCCCTCAAAATCATTGGCTTTCTGTCTTAATTCTTCTCTACGAATATAATCTTTCTCATCAAGATTGTCCGCAATTTCAAGCACCATATTCACCATTTCCTGCATCTTAACAGCTATATGCGGTGTGATACTCTGATTATTATGCAAAGCACAATCAATCATATATTCACTAAAATTCATATTCTTCTTTTCAGCCTGTTCCTCTATCTTCTGCAACTGTAATGGTGACATCTTTACAGATTTCGTAATGGACTTCTTTTCATTTTTGTTTCTCATAATGTACCTCCATATGATAATTATCATATTTGCTTATACACATATATTACTATACCTGTATATGTACTATAG
>CAMWGS010000150.1 GCA_947173865.1 uncultured Ruminococcus sp. | reverse complement strand
GGAGAATAATTATGAAAAAATTAATTGCACTTTTAATGGCTTGCACAACTATGACTTGTATGTTTGCATCATGCGGAGATGAAGAAAAGGAAAGCTCTGTTTCAAAGGAATCATCTGTTTCAGAAGAATCAAGTGAAGAAGAAACAACTACAGAAACTGAAACAGAAGAAACAACAGAAGAAGAAACTACTGAGGCTGAAACAGATGAGGAAACCGAAGAAGAAACAGAAAAAACAACACGTGAATACATTGATGCCGATGCTACTGCTTTTCTTGGTAAGTGGGAGTGTGAAAAGATGGTAGTCGAGGGCGAGGAAATGACTGACCTTATGGGTATTCCCGTATATGCAGTTTTCCAGCTTGATATCAAGGATGACAATACAGCAAGTATGGCAGACAATATGGCAGAATACAGCGGTACGGAAGAGTCACTGACATATACTTGGGGCATGGTAAGCGAAACTGAAATTGAAATCGTAAATGAAAACGGTGACGCTATGCTTCTTACTGTTGACGGTGATTATCTCGTAGGAACTGAGGAAGGTTTTGACGAGCAGATTTATCTTGTTAAGGTTGACGAATTCACACCTTTTGACTTTGAAGAATTTATGAACAGTTTTGAACTCGGTGAAGAAACTTCAATCGATACGGAAGCTGTTTCCGACAGTGAAACTGAAATTCCCGAGCCTGAAACAGAAATTGTTGCTGAATAATGAAAAGGTTTATTTCACTTCTGACTGCTTTCCTGTCTTTAGCCTGTTTTTTGTCTTCTTGCGGTCATGACGAGGAAATTTCTGCTACAGATGATGTTTCTGTTTTCGAAAGTGAAACCGAATCAGCCGAAACTGTCATGGAAGAAGAAACAACTGAATTTTCCGAAACAGATGAAATGTCGGTTTTTGTCGGAAAGTGGCAAGGTGAAAAATTCATAACTGATGGTGAAGAATCTGATTTATTTTTAAATATACCCGTATGTGAAGCCTGTAGAATTGAACTTTGTGCCGACGGTTCTGTAGTTTTTTACGGAACTGCCGAACTGGCTGAACCTGAAATTAAATGGAACTGGAGCAGGCTTTCAAGTGCAACGGAAATAGAAATTTTCGATTCCGAAAATTATGAAAACCGCTCTGTTCTTACCTTTGACGATGAATGTCTTATCGTTTGTGACGAATATTCCGACTAACAGCTTTATCTTGTAAAGGTTGATGAGTTCACAACGTCTGATTCAGATAATTATACGGAAAATGAAACAGAATCCGAAAAAACAGATATAAGTGCTTTTCTGGGCAAATGGGAGTGCGAAAAGTTTGTACTTGACAGCGGAGAGGAAGTATATGATGTTGACGGATTTCCTGTATATGCAATGTATCAGTACGAATTGAAAGCAGACGGCACTTTCAGATTTCCTGACGGATTAACTGAAAGTGCCGAAAAAGCAAGAACGGAATTGATTATGTCTGGAATGTAATAGGGGATAATACAATTGAAATCATGTTGTCTCAGGGTAATGTGATGTCGCTTGAACTTGACGACGGATATCTAAAAACTACCGACGATTACGGACAGATTTTTCTTGCACCTGTTGATGAATTTACGTACGCTGACTGTGAAGCTTTAGGTTTCGGAAATGAATGACGGAAAATCAGACGTTTTTACTGAATAATACAAAGGAGAATTATTATGAAAAAATTACTTGCTGTTTTAACTGCCTGCATGGCGGTAACCTGCATTTTTTCATCATGCGGTGACGAAAAAAAAGATGACAGCTCTGTTTCTGAAAGCTCGTCTGTTTCTGTTCGGGACGAAGCAGAATCAACAACAGAAACCGTAACGGAAGAATTATCAGAAGAAGAAACTGAGTATGCATCGGAAGAAATTACAACACATGAATACATTGATGCTGATGCTACTGTTTTTCTTGGTAAATGGGAGTGCGAGAAGATTTTAGTTGACGGTGAAGCAATTGATGACCTTATGGGTATGCCTGTGTATATATCATATCAGTATGATATTATGGAGGACGGCACTGCGGGTCTTTCCGAATCGCTTATGGCAATAGCAACTGAGGACGATATGCTTGATTATACATGGGGTCTGATAAGTGAAAATGAAATTGAAATAGTCGGTGCTAACGGAAGTGTAATACAGTTTAAGCTTGACGGTGATTACCTTATCAGTTCTGAAAATAATACAGAAATTTATCTTAAAAAGGTAGACGAATTTACTCCGTTCGATTTTCAGGCTTTTGTAGATGATTATCAGTCACAGCAGAATGATTTTGTACTGACACCTGTTGAAACAGATGCAGAAGGAAATATTATTGAATCCTCTGAAACAACTACAGCCGAATAATTATGTATAAAAATATCGGGTGAACATAATACTATGTTCACCCGTTTTTTGTTTTCAGTTTTTGTCAAAGTGCCACGAATAGTCAAGCATTTCGGGGATATATCCCTTTAATTTCTCCAACAGCGGAATAACGTCTTTTTTAGCTGATTCGAGGTCGTGTTCAAGATAGTTTCCGCACTCAATCGGTGAATATCCGGGAATTTCGCCCTCAAATTCGGAAATATACGTGTATGCGTCACGGACAAGATTTATAGCGTTGTCGTGGGATATACCTCTTGTGAGAAGATAAAAGCCTGTTCTGCAACCCATAGGACCTACATATATAACATTTTTGCCGAATGCCGAACTTCTTGCGTATGTTGCAAAAATATGCTCGATTGTATGAAGTGAGGGATTTGATATATAGACGTTTCCATTCGGCTTTACCATTCTTATATCATAAGTTACAATATCGTCGTCAATTCTTGATATGTACATACCGACACCGAATTTAGTGTGGTTTACCTGAAAGCTTGCAATTTTTTCCATAACCGGTCAACTCCGTTTCATTAATTTTTTTATATCATCGGGTAATTCCGAGTTTATTGTAATAATTTCTTTTGTTACAGGTTCTGTAAAAGTAATGATACCGCAGTGCAGAGCCTGTCTTGAAATGTCATCACATTTACCGCCGTACAAATCATCACCTGCGAGAGTGTGTCCGATATGTGAAAAATGCACTCTTATCTGATGAGTACGTCCTGTTTCAAGATGTATTTCAAGAAGTGAATACTTTTCGTTGTAATAAATTCTTTTATAGTGGGTTACTGCCTTTCTGCCGTCCTCACGGACACACCTTAGTATTATAGACTCTTTCTCACGTGCAATCGGTGCGTTTATAGTTCCTGATTCGTCTGTAATTCCGTGTACAACCGCAAAATATACTTTCTGACAACAGTTTTGCAGGAGATTTGCGGAATATGCACTTTTGGCTACGACACAAAGACCTGATGTGTCACGGTCAAGACGGTTGACGGGGCGGAAAGTCATATCAGGGTAAAGCGACGCAAAAAAATTGCCGAGCGTGTCGCCCTGATGTTTTATTGAAGGGTGTACGGGCATACCACCAGATTTGTTGAATATAACAAGATTTTCGTTTTCAAACGCTGTCGGAACGTCAAGCATTGGATTAGACTCAAGCAGACTGGTATCTTTAATTTTCAGAATGATTATATCACCGTTTTTCACTGTGTCAATACTGCGGATATGTCTGCCATTACAAGTTATCCCTGAATCCTGCCGTTTCAGCTTTTTTAGTAATCGCTGTGAAACGCCTTTTTTTGCGGTAAGGAAGTTTTGCAGAGTTATTGGTTTTGTTTCTTCTACAATTAATTTTAATTCTTTCAGAATAGTCGTCCTCCCTTATATAAATGGATATACTGAGTGAAAATGCCGTCATTACTTCTGGTATAAGATACGGAACTGAAACGACAGGAATCATTTTCAGTATATATGACGAAAAGAGTTTCATTATATCGGTATGTCTGCCCTTCATGAAACGGAATGAGCCGAATACAAGGCGAAAAACACTTTTCTGCGGAAAATGTGCCATTAAAAAAGGTACGGCAAGCATTGTTATTCTTACATTCAGCCAGAGAAACAGCGAAACCACTGTAAAGACAATTGCGTGAATTGTAATAAAAAGGTCGTTAGTGTCTTTTCCGTTCACGATAAAGTAATAAGCTGTCATTCCGCAGATGCCGACAGGTACAAGTGAAACAAGCCCTATTATCTTTGTCCACAGGGACACGGCAAGACTTCTGCAGAAATTTCTTCTGTTCAGTAAAATTTCCGAAAGTGGTGTGAACGGTCGTTGCCTGTTTTCATAGCAGACTTCGCACAACCTGAACGAAACCGCATATATAAGAGGTGAACCGATGCACCACCTCATCAAAGAACTTAGTACGGTTGTAAGAACCTGTAAAGGATTTTCACCGCTGAAAAGTGAAAGGGGATTTATATCCCCGAAATACAGCACTATACTATAAACCGTTGCTTCGGCAAACCTGAAAAAAAGTTCCGACGATAACGGCAGCAGACATATAATCATAGTACTGATACGATGTTTTTTCAGCAAATCTTTTGAATATTTTATGACTTCCCTTAATTTCATCACTACACCTCCGTACTTATTCAGGAGTATTATGTGACAAAATAAGGAAAATATACATTATTTCAATAAACCGTTTCTTCGGAATTTTTATTGTACGGACAATAGCCGAGTATCTCAAATGCCTGAGAATTAAGCCACATCTGTGCCGTCACTATAATATCAAACCCTTCTCCGAACGGTGCGTTAAGAGTTTTCGGGTCATATTTGGGAAGTCCGAAACATGAAAGCATATTTGATATTATTCCTGCATGGGTAATCATCGCACTGTGTGTTATGCCGTCGTTCATCATATCAATTATTATATTGTGCAGTGCCTTGTAAGTTCTTGCCGTCATTTCCTCAAGGCTTTCACCGTTGGGTGTACGTGAAGCCATTCCACCTTTGAGCCATTTTTTATAGTCGTCGCTGTTCAGGAGTTCTTCAACGCTTTTATTCTCAAAGTCACCGAAATCAAGTTCACGCAGGTCGTCAACCGTTTTAATTTCCGTTTCGGGAAATAGTATGTCGGCTGTTTCTGTACATCTTCTGAGAGGTGAGGAATATACCCTGTGAACTGACGGATAATCAAACTCGTCAATTTTTGAAGCGATTTCACTTGCACCTTTTGCGGAAAGCGGAAGGTCTGTTTTTCCGATATATATACCTTTTTCGTTTGCTTCGGTCATACCGTGACGGAGAACACTTATTCTGTAGCCTTTCATTCGGTTCAGTCCTTTCATGATATTTATATTTAATTATTATACTGTTTTATGTACAGTTTGTCAAGCGGAATCCTGTTTAAAAATTATTACTCAGGTTTTTACCTGTGCAATATGCACAAAAAATGTGCGGTATTTTTTAACTACTGGCAAATATAATGAAAAATATGTCAAAATAAAGTGAATTATTTCATATTTCTCCATATTTACTTA
>CAMWGS010000149.1 GCA_947173865.1 uncultured Ruminococcus sp. | reverse complement strand
TTGTAGTATAATGAAAATATCAAAACAGACAGGAGGCACTGACATGAGCAGCATACGTTCACCAATGGCATAAGGTTCTGAATCGAAAAACAAAAAAATATAATTAAAAATCAGGAGGAATTTTATTATGACCAAAACAATATCCATGAGGAATTTCTATTCCTCGGACGTACTTACAGCAATCCTAACCTATGCGTTTCTAAAAAACAAGGAGCATGCAGGCTACATACTTACAGATGATGAAAAGGACCTGCTCTATAATAAGAAGCATAATACGATTATGAGTATGGCATTTAACAACAACGGTTACTACCCATTAAGAGGAATACCTGGGGGTTTTCAGAAATTGCTCGATCTTGAGGCATATGTCAGAAATATGATTTTCTTTGAGCTGCAAAAGCTGGAGGGACAGGGCTTGTTTATGGAATACTGCATTCAGAATATTCTTAACGAGGCACTGAGCATGATTCCGGAAGGTACAATCATTACGCAAGATGTCGGAACGGTTCAGATGAACACTGTGAAGTTTTCTGATGATAAAATCATTCTGGTTGTCCGCATCAACGGAGAGTTTGGTACGATTGTCAAGGGATACACCTACTTTCCGCCTACCATTGAGGCACTCAAAAAATATGCTCCCGGTTTTGCAGAAGCATACGACAGCAATATCTATAGGAACAATCGTCTGATTTTTTTGCGTGATCTCCTGTATGCAGGCGGACGTATGATATTCGATAACGATTTTGAACCGCTGTTCAATGGTGAAATTTCCCATGTACCAGCTGTAATGCATGATAAAATTGTGTGTAGTCTTGATGAATTTGAAAGAAAAATTACCAGCTCTTGGAGATGAAAACAGGGTACTGCTGCAACCACGCAGCAGTACCTTATTTTTACAGATAATTCCTGATAACAAGCTCAGTCACAGCACCTCTGCCATCACCGTTGCAGTTTATTACTCGTCTCGCTGAAACCTCAGTGACATTGTATCCAGCATACAGCTGACGAATGAAGTTTGTGTCGGAATTGGAAAGCATAAACTTTATTCCTTTTGCTGTCATTTCATCACAGCATTGTTTGAGCCTAATATGGTCATATCTGGTGAATCCGTATCTGGTATAACCTGTAAAGTTTGCTGTCTCGGAAACTGGGTCATACGGTGGGTCAAGATATACAAAAGAGCCTGCTGGAAGAATTTTCAATACTTCTGAAAAATCCATTGATGTAAAGTAAATATCTGCCGCATTGAAATACCGACTGACCGCACGGATTCCCTCAGCATTGACAAAATCAGGATTTTTGTATTTTCCGTAGGAAACATTGAACTGTCCCTGACAATTCTCACGATACAGACCATTAAAGCAAGTCTTATTCAGATAAATAAATCTCGCCGCCTGCTTTACTGACGACAACGCCGCAAATCTTTCTGCATTTCTGTCAAGACCTCTGATTTGATAATAAAACTCAGCAGTATTTTCATATCTGCTGAGTTCGGCAATCAGAGCTTCAGGAAAATGCTTGATAACATTGTATACATTCATCAATCCTGCATTAATATCATTCACATAAGCAACGCCAGGCTGTATGCTGAATAATATTGCTCCGCCGCCGAGGAACGGTTCGCAGTATGTAGAGATTTCCTCGGTCGGCATAAGCAATGTAATCTGTCCCAGTAGCTGTGTTTTTCCGCCTGCCCACTTTAATACGGGCGATACATTTTCATAATACATCATCAGTTGCCTCCATTCAAATTTTTCTGCACTTTTTTATCAATGTATTCTTCGACAGACTTCTTCGGAATTTTCCAGACTTTCCCGATTTTAAACGCATTGATTTCTCCATTGTTCAGGAGAGTGTAAAGTGTATTCTTACCAATATTAAGAAACTCCATTACCTCTTCAAACTTCATAATTTCATTTTCCATGTCAAATAGTTCCTTTCTGAATTTAATAAGATTTTTTATCATCTTTTACTTTTATGCTAGGTCAGTTTTCAAAGAAAACAACAAAAATGTTTCCCGTGGTAAATTTTTTGTCACCATATGCTATTTTTACGAATTATTACTCATTCTAAACAAATGATTTATCTATATATTCCGCCTGTTCTACGGGAAATCCAGCATAAACAATTACCATACAATTCTCTCTCAGCAGCCTTGCACGACCGACAGCCTGCTCCAGCTGTGAGGAAATCAGCCATGTTTGAATCATCTGCAACACTCCATTTTTGTACGTGTTAAGATAAAAAGACTTGTCCCTGTATATGATTCTCTGCAGGTACATAACAGCTTTTTTAATTTTTGCTCCTGCTCTCATATCATACAGACAGTACAATGTTTCGTCAAGATTCGGTAGTCCCACTACGGACAAATTCTTTCCTTTCAAGTGATTCATTCCCTCAATATTGCCGAAATGGTATCGAGTGTGAAATTCATTTTCGATAGATTTGAACGTGATGACTTCGTTGTGCTTGCAAAGTTCTGTGAGCAGCTTTTTCTTATCATAATTTTCATTCAGGGCATATCTGCTGTAACCGGAATCTGTATACTGCACGACTTTTCCTTTATATTTAGCCCTCGGACACTCACAGTAATCAATGCTCCTGTTGGGATAAATCACTTTGTAAAGCTCGTGAGATATTGTTGCAGAAAGTATTATCAGCTTGCAGTCGGGCAGTTTATCTTCTATCAGAAACGTGATTTTTCCTTTTGCGATATTGATATACCGTGATTTCAGCAGACCATATATGTTAGCATTTCTTCCCATTAATGTTTCAAGCTGGTTTTCGTCAGAGAAAATATCAAGCTCGTCCATTGCATGATAGCCTCGCATCATACAGATTCCGCCTAAGCGTGAACTTATATATTCTGGCAGTATACCGCTGTTTCTGATTTTATGTCAACGTATTCTGTTCTTAAAACTGACCTGAGAATGTCTTCGTCTATAATGACCTCGTGACTTTCCAATACCATCTGAGGCATACGCAGCAGCCTGGCATGAGTGGTGATAATATGACCACTGAATCTTACAGAACGTTTGCAGTCTTTCAGATAGCTGCTTATTTTATAATAATCCGGAGATGTTCTGTTCAGCTCCGTCAGCTTTGATGACAAAAAACGCAATGCGTATATGCCTGCTCTGATACAATATATATCATTCATTTCATCAATGATTTCTTTCGATATCCCATATATTTTAATATCAGGTGTACCGCATATATTTTCGATTCCGCAATCTTTAGCATCACGAATAATCTGCTCTTTCAGTTCATGTGTCGGTACTGCAATCAGAACGGGCTTCTGGCTTTCCTGCATATATCTGATATATGTGCTTGTTTTGCCTAACGCTGTCTGTCCGTTTATGATGTATATTTTTTTGTCCTGAGATTCAATTGCCCTGTAAAAAGCGTTCTGTAATGCCTAATATGCTGTTTCAATAGGGACATACTTTTCTTTTTTCAGCACCCTGACCTCACATTTTTTCGGCTTTGCAGTTGAAAGCATATTATCGGCATGACTGCACAAATCGCAATACTCACAGCTTTCACACTTAGCAACAGGCACATTGTCCTTGATAATCGCCATTAGAATCTCTTTCCAATTGATGAATCTGTAATGCTTATCACTGTTTTCCTCAGAGTTCATTATCTCCAGAAATTTCTGCTTGCCTTTCTCAACTCCGCAAAGATTCCTTGCAAGAAGATATATTGATTCGGTGGTTTCAATCTCTCCTTCCACAAAATCTCTGTATAATGAACAGCTTTCGTACAGATTCTCCCACTTGAAATTACGGTATGTAGCCCGTCTGTTTTTACCTCTTACACTTTGCTCTTTCTGGGTATTACCACTGAGTTTCCAATTGGCAGTTCTTTGTTTTACATCATAACTAGAACAGTAACTTTCAGTTGGGGTAAGTGTATACGTGTTGTCTTTGAGCAGATGTATCGCAGGAAGATTCTCATTCATATCAACATTCATCTGCCTGAATACTTTTCTGAGCTGTTCCTTATAGTGTTTTTCATCCGTCTTATTTCTTATACAATCAATAAAAGCAAACAGTATATCATATATGCCGACTTCATAATCGGGACTTTCCTCTGGATAGCTGTATTTCTGATGGGAATAAGTCGTACCAAAAATACAGCACAGCAAATCGCCAAAAAAATAAGCCGTTCTGTCATCAGCAATTTCCTTCCTGATAAAGAACAGCATCTGATTTTCATATTCTGTGTATCTCAGACCGTAATGAACAGCTATATTCAGCAGCATATCATTTTTTGATTGATAGTATCTGAGAGCAATAACTCGTTTCATGTTATATTCCACCTTCTGACTTTATTTTTTACTTTTATAGTTGATAATATTTTCTATAACTTTGGCATTGATGATAATTTTGTCCATGAGTGGGTTCGGTGCCTGTGCACCTCCCACTCACAGACCAAAGACTGAAAGAACGAACGGGAAAAATGTACAACTCCCTTATTATATATAAGGGAAATGTACAAAAATCCCGTGTTTTTATTCTGCTGTGGTGTTTGTCTCGGCGGAGCGAGACAGGAACACCACGGAAGAATCTATCATCGCAGCCGAAACCGTCAATGACAGAACCAACTCTATGACGGATTCGGATTATGAAATCGCACATTTAATATATTTTAAGCATTCCATTTCACTCAAAAAGGACTATTCAACCAAGTTTCCGAATCCGTATTTTCACTAAAGCAACTTGAATAATACTATAATAATATCAAGCTGAATCCGAAAGATGAGACTTCCTGCAAGTGAGGTATCGGATTCAGTCGGGATGTAAAGGCTTTGCTGTTCCGCCTTTGCATCTCAGCTCCTCGTATCAGACCTCATATTCCTCTGTGATACCCTGTACAGCAGCAGTACAGGGGAGATTTTTTTGCTTTTATATAAATTTTTAATTATATATCATAATGGTGAATCTATGTCAGGTACTGATTTTACGAAAATGGTATAACCACATAGATAAACCGCCCTCGGGCGGAACGTAGGAGCATAAAAAATCAACAGGAGGTGAAAATAATGTTCAACAATCAGCGTTACATTACAAGAGGTATCGATGCCGAAATACCGTTTGAATTGCAGGTTTTCATGTGGGAGTCCATCAGTGTTATCCCCGAACCCGACTATCTGCAAATATTCAAACTCGAACCATTCGGAATGATGCAGAGAATCACTCATGAGCAGGAACAGCCGCCGTTCAGGCGTGAGTACCTTATTCCGTCAGACAATCCAATTACACAAAAGGTTTACATCATAGACAGTAACACATACTCAACAATGCTTTTGGCAGAAGAATACTAACCCAACACAAAGCCCTCTCGGTCAAATCCGAGGGGGCAATTTTTATTTTACGGAGGAAATCGAAATGGAAGAAAAAATCTACTGCTCTCACTGCGG
>CAMWGS010000148.1 GCA_947173865.1 uncultured Ruminococcus sp. | reverse complement strand
GGAATATAATTATATATTATAAAATATGGAAAAATTTTTCAGTGAGTGTTGCAAAGAATGACAAAATGTAGTATAATATTTAAGGCAGTGGACTTTTCACTGTAAATTACAGTATTGTGAGTTGAAATATTTATGTGCGGAATTACAGGCTTTACAAACGATATTGACAATTCAAACGCCGTTATCGGAAAGATGATGGACAGAATCAGACACAGAGGACCTGACGCAGAAGGAAAGTATATTGATGACGGAATAGCTCTCGGTCATCGCCGTCTTAGTATTATAGACGTAAGCTCTCAGGGCGACCAGCCGAGTTTTAATGAGGATAAATCCCTTGTTATTGTCTTTAACGGTGAAATATATAACTATATGGAAATCCGTGAAAAACTGGTTGAGGCGGGTCACGTTTTCAGAACAAATACCGATACAGAGGTACTTATACACGGATATGAGGAATATGGCGTTAAACTTCTTAATATGCTAAGGGGAATGTTTGCTTTTGTTATCTGGGATAAGAATAAAAAGGAACTTTTCGGAGCAAGGGACTTTTTTGGCATAAAACCCCTATACTATGCAGTTATGGGTAAAACGTTCATGTTCGGTTCGGAAATAAAGAGTTTCCTCGAACACCCTAATTTCAGAAAGGAACTTAATACAGACGTACTTGAAAATTATCTCACGTTTCAATATTCTCCTACTTATGAAACTTTTTTCAGAAATGTATACAAACTTCCGCCTTCACATTATTTTACCCTAAGAAACGGAAAGTTTGAAGCAAGACGTTACTGGGACGTTAATTTCAGTGAAGATAATGCACCGTCTCTTGACGAATGGGTGAATAAAATATCAGACACTTTTCATGACTCTGTAAATGCTCACAAAATCGCTGATGTTGAAGTTGGTTCTTTCCTGTCAAGCGGTGTTGATTCAAGTTACGTTGCGTCTGTTGCTGACGTTGACAAGACTTTTACTGTCGGTTTCGGAAATGAAGAAAAATATAATGAAATCGGTTGGGCAAAGAATTTTTCAAAGGCTATCGGCAAGGAAAACACAAGCAAGGTAATTTCTTCTGAAGAATATTGGGGTAACTTGTCTAAAATTCAGTATCACATGGACGAACCTCTTGCGGACCCTTCGGCAGTTGCACTTTATTTTGTCTGCAATATCGCTTCCGAAAAACTGAAAGTTGTCCTTTCTGGTGAGGGTGCAGACGAAATTTTTGGTGGTTACAATGTGTACAGCGACCCCGACGGTACTCTTTATGACAGACTTCCGAGAGCTGTTAAAAGAACTGTTGCGGATATTGCGTCAAAGCTTCCTGCAAAGAGAGGTGTTAATTTCTTTGTAAGAAAAGGCAGGGACGTTGAAGAAAGATTCATAGGAAACGCCTATATGTTTACTCCGGAGGACAGAAAGAGTCTTCTTAAAATAAATACAAATGCTCCCGAACCGTCTGAAATTACGTCAAAATTCTATAAAAGAGTTAAGAACAAGGACGACGTGACGAAAATGCAGTATCTTGACCTGCATATGTGGATGGCAGGGGATATACTCCTGAAAGCCGACAAAATGAGTATGGCTAACTCTCTTGAATTGCGTGTACCTTTTCTTGATAAGGAAATTATGAGACTTGCAGAGAAAATTCCTACAAAGTACCGTGTTACCCACAAAAAAGGTACGGACGAAACAAAGTATATAACAAAGTATGCAATGAGACTTGCCGCGAAAAAAGATACTCCTTCACAGACCGCAAAGACTGCCGCAAAGAAAAAACTCGGTTTTCCTGTTCCTATCCGTGTGTGGCTTAAAGAAGACAAATACTATAATATAGTGAAAAATGCTTTTGAAAGCGACGATGCGGATAAGTTCTTCAACAGGGAACCGCTTGTTAAACTTCTTGACGACCACAGAGATGGTAAAGCAGACAACAGCCGTAAAATATGGACGGTCTTTATTTTCCTTGTTTGGTATGATGTCTACTTTAATAAAAACGGTGAATATTAATTATAAATAATCGGAGGTAAAAAATATGTTTTCAGAATATCAGCATCTTATTGATTTAAGTGACTATCCTGTTTCATGGTGGAAGAAAGTCATTGAACTCGGTGAAAAAATCAAGGAAAATCCGAAAGACTTCGCACATGAATGTGACGGAAAGATTATGGCTACTCTTTTCTATGAACCGTCAACACGTACACAGATGTCTTTCCAGACTGCTATGATTCGTCTCGGCGGACAGATTATCGGCTTTGACAATCCTGCAAACTCCTCTGTTTCAAAGGGTGAGACTATTAAGGACACTACTAAGATAGTAAGTAGTTATGCGGATATTCTTGTAATACGTCACCCCGTTGCAGGTGCTGCAAAGGCTGCCGCACTTACCGCTGACTGTTCTGTAATAAACGCAGGTGACGGTGGTCATCTCCACCCCACTCAGACCCTTACCGACCTGCTTACTCTTAAAATAGAAAAGAAAAAGCTTTCAGGTCTTACTATAGGTATGTGCGGAGACCTGATTAACGGTCGTACAGTTCACTCTTTATGCAAGGCACTTAGTATGTTTGAAAACGACAAGTTCATATTCATTTCCACTCCTGAACTCCGTATGCCTGCTTATATAAAGGATATTATCAAGGCTAACGGAAGTACTTTCGAGGAGGTTGACACTCTTGAAGAAGCTATAGGAAATCTTGATGTTCTTTACATGACACGTATTCAGCAGGAACGTTTTGCAAGTGCGGAAGAATACCTTGCACAAAAAAATACTTATGTTCTTGACCACAGAAAAATGCTCCTTGCAAAAAAAGATATGATTGTACTTCACCCGTTGCCGAGAGTTGACGAAATCACAGTTGACGTTGATGATGACAGCCGTGCAATGTACTTTACACAGGCTAAGTATGGTGTGTTTGCACGTATGGCACTTATTCTGACCATGCTCAGCGAGAAGAAGTCTACAGAACTTTTAAAGGGGAAAATCTACAACGCTGTGAAGTGCGACAATCCGAGATGTATAACAAACCATGAGCATTATCTTCCAAAGAGTTTCCGTTCGAGCGGTGACGAAACATTACTTGAATGTGAATTCTGTGACGAAAGAAAGCTTATATAACCTTAAAACAAAAATCCTGCCCGTAATGAGCAGGATTTTTTTATTGATATATTATGTTTACATACGGCGAATTATCAGTAATTATTTTTTCGGGTATTCCGTACTCTGACGGCAGATAAACAGTCTGTAAATAAGGATTGTCGGAAATATTGAGGTATTCAAGATATGTGTTTATGTGGATTTCTCTTAGAGAACTGTTTTCAACGTCAAGGTTTCTGAGATTTGAGAATTTTTCAAGATTTAGGACAGTTTCATTTTCTATGCCATTAAGGGTCAAAGTTATAAGAGAATCTGAAATATCCTGTAATCCGTCAATACTTTCGATTTTCGGTGAATCAGGATTAAAGCCTCCGATACATAAATTTTTCAGGTTTTCCATACTGGAAAAGTCTTTCAGATTATGGAAAGTGCATTGTCCGTCGGCATAGAAAAGTTTTAGTTTAGGACAGTTTTTCAGTGATGACCAGTCATCAGCTTTTGACATTATGGAAAGATATTCAAGAAAGTTCTTATTTTCAAGAAAACTGACATTATCTGCATCATAGCAGTCAACTGTAAGTTTTTTCAGGAAATAAAGTCCCCTGATATTGTCAAAATCTTTTTCAGTGACATTAATTGAAGTAAATTCCGTTGCAAAACGACAGACTATTTTTCCGCCTATTATGCAGTTTGAGAATATCACGAAAATTATAACACTTATTATAATTATTATCTTTTTATAATTCCTGATACACTTTTCTTTAAGTTCAGAGAGACGCATATAAATTGGTCTCCCATGCAGGAATATAAAGCTGATGCCTTATATAAAGCTTGTACTGAGGATTAAGCGTCATGATGAGCAGGGGAATTTCAAAAATATCCTCGTTTCTGTGGTAAAGAGCTATCATGAGTCTCGGGGAATCGTGGGAAATCGTGTTTGACGCTCCCCATATAGCTTCACGTTCAAAGCCCTCAACGTCCATTTTGATTATCGTTGCAGGACGGTTTCCGTTAACTATGCTGTCTACTGCCCTTGCGGTTATCATAGTTTCGGCTGTTGCGGAAATTGCCGACTGTCTGCCTGACTTTGATGCAAACGGTACTTCACAGTCTGTACTCCATGCGGCAGCATTGTATGTGAAAACATTAGGCATACCGTCGGTATTTTTTACAAGTTTCCTATAATTTTTTCTGTCGGGTTCAAGTGCGTACATTTCCGCATACTTTCCACGTGTAAATTCAAGAAGTTCCCGTATTGTGTCACCGTTGTAAGCACCTAAATCAACGTATACTTCATTAAGGCTTGGTTTTATGATTTTTCTGTAAATTTCTGATTTCGGAGTTGTTACTGCTGAAAGATACTCAATTTTTCCGCTTATCTTGAAATTTATGATATTTGCATAAACTTTTCTTGAATAGTCGTCTGCAAGACTGTCGTATACTTTCTGAATTTTTTCCGCATTCTGCATACAGTATTCATAAGTAAAAAGACCTTTGCCGACAACAGGAACGTCAGGAACATAAAGAGTATGACGTGCCGCAATGCTGTGGATTCTGTCTACTATTTCCTGATAGCCTGCCGCAAATGCAAGTACAACTACAAAATCGTCTACCATTGATTCGACTTCCGAAAGCTTATGAACTTTGAAACCCTCAAACGAATGACCTCGTACAAAGTCGTCGCTTGCAAAAATTCCCGAAACAATGATATTTTTTTCTCTGAATACGGACATTATTTTTAATGCACCGTCGCCCATTCCGTAAATAAAAATAGGTCTTTTTTCGGCTGAGAGTCTTTCCCAGCATGATTGTTTTTCCGTAATAAAGGAGAGCATATTTTCACCCCATGAATTAATAATTATCTTCGTTTTCGTAACTGTCACAGTTTATAAGGTCACGTCCTCTTATGCCGTACTTATCACGGACGGCATTAAGATACTGGTCTATCATGTCCGAAACTTTCCGTAAATTTTTGATACTTTTTATTTCTTTTACGGGAGTATCACGGTCACGGCTGTAAATTATAATAGTACTGCAACCGAAAATTCTTTGCCAGAAAGGAAAAGTCAATTTTTTATCGTCTATTTTATAAATTTCCAGTTCGTCCTCTTCAATATTGAAAAAGCCCTTTCTTGTTATCAGTTTCGTTTCCGTAAGAAAATAACGTGTGAAAGACAAAGGCAGTCCGAAAACGGTACGCTTTTTGTCTGTCCATACATATGGAATATCATCTTTTTTCATAAATGTCAACTCCGATTTTTCAGGTTTCTTCTTATTATTTTACCACAAAATAAAATAATAGTCAACTAAAATCTTACATAAAATAGTATAAATATGTTTTTCCGAATCG
>CAMWGS010000147.1 GCA_947173865.1 uncultured Ruminococcus sp. | reverse complement strand
ATATAGAAGTTGAGGATTTCGGGCGTGGCTGTCCGGTTGACTTCAACAATAACGAACAGCGTTATAACTGGGAGCTTGTATATTGTGAACTCTATGCAGGCGGTAAATATGACGATACGGCAGAATCATATGAATATTCACTCGGTCTGAATGGTCTCGGTCTCTGTGCCACACAGTTTTCGTCCGAGTTCATGGACGTTGAGGTAATACGTGACGGTTTTAAATATAATCTTCACTTTGAAAAAGGTGACAATGTAGGCGGACTTCATAAAGAACCCTGCCGTAAGAAACAGACAGGCACTAAAACCCGCTGGCGACCTGATTTGGAAGTATTTACAGATATAGCTGTATCTGATGAATATTTCTGTGATATTCTGAAAAGACAGGCTGTGGTGAATCCTAATATACTTTTTGTTTTCCGTTCCGAGAACGAAAACGGTGATTTTACAGAAACGGAATTCATTTACGAAAACGGTATAACCGACTATGTCTCGGAAATGGCAGGGGACAAGGCTCTTACAACAATTCAGCACTGGAGTGCCGAAAAAAGAGGACGTGACCGTGATGACAAACCTGAATATAAGGTGAAACTTGACGTTGCCGTAACTTTTTCAAACAAGGTCAAACTTACCGAATATTATCATAACTCCAGTTTTCTTGAGCATGGCGGTTCTCCTGAGGACGCTGTGAAACGTGCTTTTGTATATCAGATTGACAGCTATATAAAACAGAACAACGGATATCAGAAGAACGAGGGTAAAATAAGCTACGTTGACGTTGATGAGTGCCTTGTGCTTGTTTCGTCGTCTTTTTCAACTCAGACTTCCTACGAAAACCAGACAAAGAAAGCTATTACAAATAAATTCATAAGAGAATCAATGACGGAATTTCTCAAACATCAGCTTGAAATATACTTCATAGAGAATCCCGACGAGGCACAGAAAATCTCCGAGCAGGTTCTTATAAACAAGAGGAGCAGGGAGAACGCCGAAAAAGTACGTCTGAATGTAAAGAAGAAACTTACGGGAAGTATTGACCTTTCAAATATGGTTGAGAAATTCGTTGACTGCCGAACAAAAGACGTTACAAGACGTGAAATATATATAGTTGAGGGTGACTCTGCTTTAGGTTCTGTAAAGCTTGCACGTGACGCTGAATTTCAGGCAGTAATTCCCGTAAGGGGTAAAATTCTCAACTGCCTTAAAGCAGAGTACACAAAGATTTTCAGAAGTGAGATAATTACAGACCTTATAAAAGTACTTGGCTGTGGTGTTGAAGTCAATACCAAAGCCAACAAGGATTTATCCACATTCAACATAGATAATTTCAGATGGAGCAAGATAGTAATATGTACTGATGCGGACGTTGACGGTTTTCAGATAAGAACATTAATTCTCACTATGCTTTACAGGCTTACACCGACCCTTATCGAAAAGGGGTATGTATATATAGCGGAATCACCGTTGTTCGAGATTAATACTAAGGACAAGACTTATTTCGCATATACGGAGCAGGAGAAACAGCATATTCTCAAAATGATTGGCAGTAAAAAATATACCATACAGCGTTCAAAGGGTCTCGGTGAGAACGAACCCGACATGATGTCCCTCACAACCATGAACCCCGATACAAGACGTCTGATAAAGGTAACAGCAGATGACATAACAGAATCTGCCGGAATATTTGAAATGCTTCTCGGTGATGATTTGCAGGGTAGAAAGCAGTATATTTCCGACTATGGTGCAGACTATCTTGAACTTGCCGATATAAGCTGAAAAAATATTCATGCTCCGTTGCCTGATTTTACGGAGCAGGTCTGCATACTTTTTGTGTATAATTTACAGTTACCCTACCGAGCGGAAACAGCTTTATTTGTACGATTTTAACAGAAAGGAGTGAATTTTTAATGGGAATAGTTTTTTATCTTATCTTAGTTGTATCTGTATTGGTATTTTGTATCAGGAAATCATTTGACAGTACTGTAAATCAATTATTAAAACCGGAACTTTCCGAAGAAGAACAAATCAAAGACAAAAATAAAGGTTGGATTATGATATGTATGAATTTTTTTCTGACTTTTATTATATGCGGAGTATTTACTGATGATATAGTTGACGGAATTGTAAGTTTCTTTTTTATCGGTATACCGTTTATATGGTTGCCATTGATGCTTACGTGCTTTAATATAATAAACCTGATAAAAAACAGACATACGGCAATAAGTACAGATATGACAACTATATTTGTAGGCGGAGTTCATTATATTTTTCTTATGGATTTAATAGGAAGTGCTATACATGGTGGTATTACCAACAGACCATATACGGAAGCCGTATATCCCGACCAGTACCATGAAATGATTAACAGTGAATATGGTGCGATAATAACATGGGTTATGGTAATAGGATTTATAAGTATGGTATTGCTTTGTGTAAGGAAACCTGAAAAAACACCTCCTTTGCAGTCTGCGTTATGTATAGCGTTCACGGCAATCATGCTTTTGCTTTTCGGCATAATTCAGGTACAGATGATAAAAAACTTTGAAAATACCTTTATAATGTTTTATCTTTACTATGCCAATCTCATAATAATTTCGGCAAGACGTATACATTATCACATAACTGAGCAGGTAAGACTTGCAGACGAACGTGAGACGGTATTCAGGACGAAAGCGAGGGAGAAGTTGCATAAAATAATGTCAACCGTATCGGGAATGACAAAATTCAGCTTTATGCTTATACTGCCGATAGTGGTAATATGCGAGGTACTTTATATACTTCTCGGACAGGGTTCAGACGGCTTTATAAAAGCTTTCACCATGACTGCTGACTGGACTTTCTCTACACAGATACCTCCTCCACCTCTTGAATATCATGGTCATTATTTATGTACGGTTGCGGCAGGCGGTCACGAAAAAGTAGTAAAGCCAGTCCGTTATGGTATACGCCGTAATCAGAAAATAACAGTAAACAGACAGTTGCTTATAGCAAACGCCTTTGAGGATTTGATAGCAGAACGTTTTCCTAAATCCCACCGCAGAATAAGAAACTTCTATGATAAATACGGTTATCCTGTATCAAGACACATAATCACACGCACAAGGGCAGATATAGTATATATAATCATGAAACCACTTGAATATATGTTCCTTGGTGTTCTTTATATGTTCGATACTCAGCCTGAAAACAGAATTGCGGTACAGTATTCGGAATATAATAAATAATGTACATTATGCACAGACAGCATTGTTTCCAGACGGTAGGGTCATTGTTAATTATATACAAAACAAAGTATATAATAAAAAATATCGTCCAAGGGGTGTACAGGGTGTATATTTAATTAATATCGCTGAAAAAGGTGTCTGAAAGGGTGTACATAAGGTGTACACTATGTGTACAGTACAAATAATAATAAACAACAATTACTGAGCAGGTTCAGAATATAAGTAAAAAAGGAGATTTTATATAATGACACGAAAAAAAACAGTTCCGAACAAAAAGCCCGTTTTCAAACATGAAGCATATATTGAGGGTTCGGGAAGTATAATAGACGAAAAGATTGCAGACACTCTTAAAAAGAATTATATGCCGTATGCCATGAGCGTCATAATATCAAGAGCATTGCCTGAAATAGACGGTTTCAAACCCTCTCACCGTAAACTTCTTTATATGATGTACAAAAGGGGACTGCTTAATCCTGATAAGGAGCGTTCAAAGTCAGCGAACGTTGTCGGTGAAACAATGAAACTCAATCCGCACGGCGACCAGGCTATTTATGAAACTCTTGTCCGTATGACAAGGGGAAACGAAGCACTTCTGCACCCGTATATTGATTCAAAGGGGAATTTCGGAAAGGCTTACTCCAGTAAGATGCGTTTTGCAGCTCCACGTTATACGGAAGTAAAGCTTGAAAAGATATGCAACGAGCTTTTCCGTGACATAGATAAGGAAACAGTTGACTTTGTCCCTAATTACGACAATACAATGACAGAGCCGACACTTCTTCCTGCTACATTCCCGACAGTTCTTGTAAATTCAAATACGGGCATAGCTGTTTCAATGGCAAGTAACGTGTGTCCGTTCAATCTTGCGGAAGTATGTGAAACAACAATAGAACTTATGAAAAATCCCGGGCATGATATTCTTTCAACTCTTAAAGCACCTGACTTTCCCAGTGGCGGAATTATGATTTATGATGAGAACGAACTCAGAAAGGTTTATGAAACGGGCAGGGGAAGTATAAAAGTACGTTCACAGTACAGATATGACAAGTCTGCTAACTGTATCGAGATTACACAGATTCCCTACACTACAACCATAGAAGCCATTATAGACAAGATAGTTGAACTAGTCAAAGCAGGAAAGATACGTGAAATTTCATATATACGTGACGAAACTGATATTGACGGTCTGAAAATAGCAATTGACCTTAAACGTGGCACAGACCCCGACAAGCTCATGCAGAAGCTTTACCGACTTACTCCGCTTCAGGATAACTATGCCTGCAATTTCAATATCCTTATAGCAGGTACTCCGAAAGTTATGGGAATCCGTGAAATTCTTACCGAATGGACAGCTTTCCGTGAGGAATGTATACACAGAAGAACTTATCATGAATTGCAGAATAAAAAAGCAAAGCTTCATCTTCTTGAAGCACTTTCAAAAATTCTGCTCGACCTTGATAAAGCCATAAGTATTATACGTGAAACACAGCATGAAAATGATGTTGTTCCGAATCTTGAAAAAGCGTTCGGTATAGACAGGGAGCAGGCGGAATACGTTGCGGAAATAAAACTGCGTAATATCAATAAGCAATATATTCTGAGACGTATTCAGGAAGTTGACAGTCTGAAAAAAGACATTGCCGAAATGGAAGAAATTCTTCAGGATAAAAATAAAATCCGTAAAATAATAATAAAGGAACTTCGTGACGTTATAAAAAATTACAGTCAGCCACGAAAAACTCTTATCTGCGAAAATACAGATTTATTATCTGAGCAGGACACTGATGATACTCCTGATTATCCTGTACATCTTTTTGTATCGTCAGGTGGATATTTCAAGAAAATAACCCCGCAGTCCCTCAGAATGAACAGTGAACAGAAACTCAAAGAAGGGGACTATATAAGTCAAAACTTTGAAGCCACAAACAAAACAGAACTTATTTTTTTCTCAGACAAGGCACAGGCTTACAAATCTAAAGTCAGTGTTTTCGATGATGCAAAAGCAAGTGTAATGGGTGAATATATTCCTGCAAAGCTTTCATTTGACGACAATGAAAACCTTAGAACACTTGTAGTAACAACTGACTACAGCGGTTATATGGTTTTCTTCTATGAAAACGGCAAGGCTACAAAAGTACCGTTAAAATCCTACGAAACCAAAACAAACCGCAGAAAACTTGCAAATGCATATTCAGACAAGTTTCCGCTTGCCGACGCAGTTTTTATT
>CAMWGS010000146.1 GCA_947173865.1 uncultured Ruminococcus sp. | reverse complement strand
TCGTAATATTTCTACTTTGATTATATCACATTTCACAAAATAAATCAATACAAATTTAATATAAATATAATTTTAAAAAATTCATATAAAAATTGCAAATTTGTATAAAACAGGGGTTGATTTTTCTGTTTTTCTGTGCTATAATATATACATAACAAAAGTTAATATTCTGCCTTGTTCGAGTAATTATAGTTTTTTATAATCCAACACATCTCATTAGGGAATTCAGCTCCGGCTGTGGATTGCAGACCTCCCGACATATATTTTTATATGCGGAAGAAGGGAGCGTGAAACATTCGGGCGTTTACCCACCTGCTTCGTGCGGGTTTTATGCACTATATGACGGCAAGGCGGATTATTTTTTTGTCATTTTCTGTTATACAAGGACAGGTACATGATATGAAAAATTTCAGAATAAATTTTAAACTGAAAAATATCAGCGATATTGAACCGTGGAGCGATACTATACATTGGTATGCTCTCACCGACGGTACACTTTATATACAGGTCGGAAACAGAAAAATATATGAATACTCCGATTTCGCACGGGATTTCTTTAAATGCGACATAAAATACAATGATTATTATTTAGAAAGATTTGTTGTTGATTTCATGTGGATTTTTCGTTTTATCCGTGAACCTATTCCGAAAATTCTTTATGAAAATATAGACAAATTTGAAGATTTGACAGATGTATGGAAAAATATTTACGAAAATAAATCCGATGATATATTTGACGAATTTTATTTCGGGGAATATAGTTCTCTCACAGAATGGTACTATATGCAACATACTTTTGATTCTTCCCATCTTGTCGGCGGTCAGCGTATCGGTTTTTTCCGATATGGTGATAAAATTAAAATCCTATGGAAAAGCTATGATAATGCCGTACTTGAAAACGATAAAAATATATGGACGTCTCCGAATGGCGTACATGAAATTTCATGGAATGATTTCACTGAAGAAGTTGAAGATTTTTACTGGAAATTTCGTCAGGAAATGGACTCACGGACAGAATATATTTACAAAAACGGCTTGACTCATGCACAAACAGATAGAGAAATTCTTTTGCATAGCAACTGCAATAATCTTACATCATTCCGACATAATTTAGATTTGCTTTTTTCTGACGATTACGAAAAGACGGACTTTAATTATATACTCGCCCTTTATGAAAAAATGAGGAGTGAAATTAATGAGCAGGAGTTATAAAAAATTTCCGATAATAAAAGACCGTTTCAAGCCTAAGACTTTCGCTAATCGTGCTGTCCGTCGCTATAAAGAAGTACCAATCGGAAAATCCTGTTTTTTTAAAAAGGTATTTTGTAGCTGGGATATATGCGATTACCGTTGTGTTGACTGTATGAACGAAACAGAAGTTACAAGAAGATGGAAAAACGATAACTATCGTTACAGGGAATGTCGCACACCAAAAGAGGCTTTGTGGGAATATAAAAAATATTATCTCAATAAATAAACCGGAACATAATAACTCCGGTTTTTTTGTATTATGGTTCTGTTTCGACTGCTCTGCTTTCTTTAAGACTTTCCTGACAGTCAATATACCGCTGATTTGAACTTCCACGGAATTTTATAGTCCAGTCCTTGAGTTCGGGGATAAAACGTCCGTCAATAAGAATGTCTGTAACGTCAAGAAGTTCGCCCCAGTGATTTTTGTCACGGTTTTTATAGAGTTCCTCGAAAGTATAGCCTGTGTATGTGGTGATATTAAGTCCGAGGGACTTTATTTTTCCCCCTAAAACAGCAAGTTCGTGTGCCTGACAGAAAGGCTCTCCGCCACTGAAAGTCACGCCGTCAAGCAAAGGGTTTTCCTTTATTTTTTCAAGAAGTCCGTCAGTACTTACAACAGTACCGCCATTGAAGTCATGAGTCTGCGGATTGTGACAGCCCTCGCAGTGATGCGGACAGCCCTGTGTAAATATAGTAAAACGTATTCCTTCACCGTCAACGATAGAATCGTTGACAGTTCCGGCAATTCTCAAATCAGACATTGTGTTTCACTCTGTCGTGTTCTTCGGCACGCTTGCCGTTGTTGAAACGGTCGAGAGTTCCGACAAGGTAACCTGTGATACGGCGTATTCTGTCAAATGAAACACTGTCTGTGCTTTCTTTTCTGCCACAGCACGGACAAGTTTCTCCGATAATACCAGTGTAGCCACAACATGGGTCACGGTCAACAGGGTGATTTATTGCACCGTATCCAATACCCGATTCTTTCATACAACGCACGATTTTTTCAAATGCATTGAGATTTTCAAGCGGGTCGCCGTCGAGTTCGATATAGCTGATGTGACCTGCGTTTGTAAGTTCGTGGTAAGGTGCTTCAATTTTAATTTTTTCAAATGCACTTATCGGATAGTAAACAGGTACATGGAAAGAGTTTGTATAATAATCCCTGTCTGTAACTCCCTCTATAACGCCGAATTTTTTAGCGTCCATGCGTACGAATCTTCCCGAAAGTCCCTCAGCAGGAGTTGCGAGAAGCGAGAAATTAAGACCTGTTCTCTGTGCTTCTTCGTCAAGACGTTTACGCATTGTTGTCACTATTTCCATACCGAGTTCACGGGATTCTTCACTTTCTCCGTGGTGAACGCCAATAAGAGCTTTAAGTGCCTCGGCAAGTCCGATAAAGCCGACTGAAAGAGTACCGTGTTTGAGGACTTCTTCAATGCTGTCATCAGGTGAAAGCTTATTTGAATCAATCCATATTCCCTGACCCATGAGGAACGGGAAGTTTCTTACTTTTTTCTGACACTGTATTCTGAAACGGTGCATAAGCTGGTCAATGGTCAAATCCATCATGTCGTCAAGCATATCAAAGAACAGTCCGACATTATGGTCAGCTTTTATTGCCAGTCTGGGAAGATTTATAGATGTGAAACTGAGGTTTCCCCTGCCTGTTACTATTTCTCTTGTCGGGTCGTAATTGTTTCCGATAACTCTCGTACGACAACCCATGTAAGCTATTTCAGTATCGGGATTATCCTCTTTATAGTACTGATAATTGAAAGGTGCGTCAATAAATGAGAAGTTCGGGAAAAGACGTTTTGCGGAAACACGGCAGGCAAGTTTGAAAAGGTCATAGTTCGGGTCTGTGGGATTGTAGTTTATGCCCTCTTTGATTTTAAAGATATGTATCGGGAAAATCGGTGTTTCGCCGTTTCCGAGACCTGCTTCCTGAGCAAGAAGAACATTTTTTATAACCATTCTGCCCTCAGGCGACGTATCTGTACCGTAGTTTATTGAACTGAAAGGTGTCTGAGCTCCTGCACGGCTGTTCATTGTATTGAGGTTGTGAATAAGAGCCTCCATAGCCTGATATGCCGCACGGTCTGTTTCCTTTACTGCATTTTTTACTGCGAATTCCTGAACTTTTTTAGCTGTTTCGCTGTCAGTATAATTCAGAAGTATTTCATATTCTTTTTCCTGATAACCGTTGTCGTTTGCAAGATTCGGAATAAGATTATACTTTTCAATAATTTTATCTTTTATATTTCCTGCAACTTCAAATTCGTTTTCAATACCGCCGATAAGTGATAATGCTCTTGCAACGTTCTGTGTATATCTTGAAGCATAGGTCTTTTTTATACCGTCCGCCATTGCATAGTCAAAAGTAGGAATACTCTGTCCGCCGTGCTGGTCGTTCTGATTTGACTGAATAGCGATGCAGGCAAGAGCTGAATAACTTGAAATGTCGTTTGGTTCTCTGAGGAATCCGTGACCTGTTGAAAAACCGTTTGTAAAGAGTTTTTTAAGGTCAATCTGAGTGCAGGTTGTTGTGAGTGTGTAGAAATCGAGGTCGTGAATATGAATATCACCGTTACGGTGAGCCTTGGCGTGCTTAGGGTCAAGGACGTACATTTCATAGTACTCTTTAGCCGAAACCGAGCCGTATTTAAGCATAGTACCCATAGCTGTATCGCCGTCAATATTTGCATTCTCACGTTTTATATCGCTGTCCTTTGCGGAACTGAAAGTCAGTTCGTTAAGTACACACATGAGATTTGTTTTCATCTCACGTGAACGTGTACGCTCATAGCGGTAAAGGATATAAGCCTTGGCGGTTTTTGCGTGACCCTTTTCAATGAGGGTTTTCTCGACAAGGTCCTGAATTTCCTCAACTGTCGGAACTTTTACTGAATTTTCATTTTCATAGGTTCTGCATACTTCAACAGCCACTTCCATAGCTGTATTGAAATCAGTACCTCCGCAGGACTGAGCCGCTCTGAAAATTGCGTTTGCTATTTTTTCGATATTAAACGGAACTTTACGGCCGTCTCTTTTCATAATGTGAATTATCATTTGTCCATACCTCCAGCCACAATATATTGTATCTTGCTTCATATGTGCTTATAATAGTATAAGCCAAATATCGCTCAT
Source organism: uncultured Ruminococcus sp. (assembly GCA_947173865.1). Classification (GTDB taxonomy): domain Bacteria; phylum Bacillota; class Clostridia; order Oscillospirales; family Ruminococcaceae; genus Ruminococcus. The sequence goes on along the minus strand of CAMWGS010000146.1, from coordinate 1,096 downwards.
TGTCAATTGTGTGATTCAACAATAAGAATCATAAATTTCAGTTGAAAATTGTGCGTAACTTCTAAATTTTATCTTTTAAAAATAGGGTTTTGCCTATATTTCGTTGATTCAGTAACAGAAATCAAAAAGAAACGCACACCACAATATATAGTGATGTGCATATAAAATTATGCAACATGAGTCAAAATATATTCAACGACTGCCTTGTACATATCTTCAGTAAATTTTTTATCCTCTGCCGACCAGTATTCTTCCTTCAGATTTCCGTCAACTGATTTAAGTGCTGTGCTTGTGTCGATACAGTGAACGTTTTTGCTGTTTGCCATAGCAAGAAGCTGCTCGTTATAGGTGTTTATAAGTTCGTTTGTAACGGGAGCTGAATCGATAATAACCGGCGGAATCTGCATAATATAAATATTCATGTCGGGAAGGACTGTCGTAAGATTTTCAATAAGAGTTGTATAACTTGCTATCATGTCCTCTGTTGCACTTACACCGATGTCACTGCCGAGCATGATATATACATTTTCAGGCTTTTTGAGTTTAAGGGTGTCGTATATTGTAACTGTGCCGTAATTGCTTTCAACTTTGGCAACTGTACAGTTAGCGGCATTGAGCAGAGAATCACCGATAACGTCGGTAAATGAAGTATGTTCATTCATTTCAAGTAAAGTTGAGTCGGTAATAAGACAACAGTTGTCGAAATATGTCGCATAGTCTGCCGCTGCCGACTGTGGAACAGGATTAGTTACAGGAGCTTTTGCAACAGGTTCTTCCGCACCTGAAACTTCACTTTCATCTGCTTCCGTTGTTTCTTCCTGCTCATCTTCCGAACTCTCCTCGACTATAATTGAATTGAATTCATCTTCAAAAAAGTTTTCATTTATATTTGCCGCTAACATATACAAAGCAAAACAAGCACTGAATGACAGAATGAAAATAATCAGCAGAACTCCAAAATTGAACTTTAATCTTGGTTTTTTGCGTTTCCTGTTTGATACTGTACGTATCTTTTTATTTTTATCCATATTTTCTCCATAATTAATATTTTAATATATTTAATGCCGTCTTTCACAGCACTATATATTATTATACC
>CAMWGS010000145.1 GCA_947173865.1 uncultured Ruminococcus sp. | reverse complement strand
TTGCTTTTTCTTCACGGAAATACAGCGTCTTCAAATATGTATGCAGATATTTCAAAAAAATATAGCCAATGCTTCAAGGTAATACTTATCGACTTTTTGGGACACGGCAAATCGGACAGATTAAGTGAATTTCCCGAAGATTTGTGGTTTTATGAGGCACAGCAAATTATTGCTTTTTTAAAAGAAAAACAATATACAGACGTAAGCATAATAGGCAGTAGCGGTGGAGCTATTGTTGCAATTAACGTCGCTTTGGAAGCACCTGAACTTGTAAGCAAAGTTATTGCTGATAGTTTTGAGGGTGAAAATGTAAATAAAGATTTTACCGCAAATCTTCTGAAAGACCGTGAAGAAGCCAAATCGGATAGTAATGCAAGGGCGTTCTACGAATATATGCATGGTTCTGATTGGGAACAGATTGTGAACAACGATACCGCTGCTATAATAAGGCATAAAAATGAGATGGGTCGTTTTTTCCACAAACCACTGAACTTTTTGAAAGTTGATATTCTTCTGACAGGTAGCAAAGAAGATAAGTTCATGTATAGCTTGTCTGATAATTACTTTGAAAATGTTTACGGAGAAATGCTTAAAAAAATCGGACATGGCAAAATGTATCTGTTTGATACAGGTGACCATCCTGCTATGATTACAAACTTTGAAAAGTTTTATAACATAAGTTTGGATTTTCTAATGTAATAAATTCTGTTATCTTAGCAAACTGTACCAAATAATCATAATTCAGACAGAACGGACTGCAATTTCAGTCCGTTCTTTTTATATTGTTTATTGTTATTTTTATAGAATTACTATTGACTTGTGGATAAATATGGTGTATAATCAATATATAATTTCAGTTACGGAGGTTTAATATGAATACTGATAAAAGAAAAGTAGTGCTGATTGGTACGGGTATGGTTGGCATGAGTTTTGCGTATGCTCTTGTAAATCAGGGCGGTATATGCAACGAACTTGTCCTTATTGATGTAAACAAGGAACGTGCAAACGGTGAAGCTATGGATTTGAATCACGGTCTTGCTTTCGCAAAGTCAAATATGAGAATCTATGCAGGTGATTACAGGGACTGCAAAGACGCTGATATTGTAGTTATAGCCGCAGGTGTCGCACAGAAGGAAGGCGAAACACGTCTTGACCTGCTCCAGAGAAATACAGAGGTTTTCCGTTCTATTATAAACCCTGTTGTCAAGTCGGGTTTTGACGGTATATTCCTTGTTGCAACAAATCCCGTTGATATCATGACAAGAGTTACATATGAACTTTCACGTTTTGGTGCTTCAAGGGTTATCGGCACGGGTACTTCTCTCGATACCGCAAGACTCCGTTATCTTCTCGGTGACTATTTCACGGTTGACCCGAAAAATATTCACGCCTATGTAATCGGTGAACATGGTGACAGCGAATTTGTTCCACTTTCTCAGGTTATGCTTGCAACAAAGTCTGTTACTGAAATTCTTGAGGACGAACGCAACGATTACAATATGGACGATATGCAGTCAATCGAGGAACAGGTTCGCACGTCTGCTTACAAGATTATCAAGGCTAAAAGAGCTACATATTATGGTATAGGTATGGCTATCGCACGTATTGTAAAGGCTATTCTCGGAGACGAAAACAGTGTGCTTACTGTTTCGGCAAAACTGTGTGGAGAGTACGACAGCAAGAATGTATTTATAGGCGTACCGTGCATTATCGGCAGAAACGGTGTCAAGGAAATCGTTGAACTTTCACTCACGGACGAAGAAAAGGAAAAGTTCCAGAACTCCAGACAGGTTCTTGAGGACAGTTTTGACGGTCTGAACCTTTGATATACTGACATACAGATGACGGATAAATATAAATCCGTTCCCCGAATTATAGAATATTTTGTATAAAAAAAGGACTTTTAAAGGTCCTTTTTTTGTCATGTGAAATTATCGGATAACAGTTGACATTATAATAAAAAAGTGCTAAAATGCTATTCGATATACAAAAAAAGGAGTGATGTCGGCATGACTAAAAGCATGACAGAGGGCAGTCCTATAAAGCTTATTCTCAGCTTTTCACTGCCTTTACTTTTGGGAAACATTTTACAGCAGGCTTATAATATGATTGATGCGGCAATAGTCGGGCGTGTACTTGGCGTTGATGCTCTTGCAGCGGTCAGTGCAACAAGCAGTGTATTGTTTCTTGTTCTTGGGTTCTGTATCGGTATCTGTGCAGGATTCGGAATACCTATGGCTAAATATTTCGGTGCAAACCAGCTCGACAGGTTACGGAGTACTGTTTTTCACTCATATCTTTTGACGGGAATATTTGCGGTTGTACTTACTGTTGTTACCTGTATTTTCTGTAACAATATTCTTGATATAATGAAAGTTTCCGACAATATCCGCAAAGACGCTTATATGTATCTTTTTATCATATTTACAGGTATACCACTTTCACTTTTCTATAATCTTCTTTCAGGTATGCTCCGTGCCATAGGAGACAGCAAAACACCGTTTATATTCCTTGCTGTGTCGGCTGTTCTGAATATAATACTTGACTTTACATTCATATTGATTATACCGCTCGGCTGTGCAGGTGCAGCACTCGCCACAATTATGGCACAGGCTTGCAGTGGTATTGCCTGTTTTATAGTTATTCAGAAGAAGTATCCTTTGCTGAAACTGACTAAAGATATATGCAGGTACAATTCATATGCTGTAAAAGAACTTTTTATAATGGGTGTTCCCATGGGTTTACAGTATTCCATTACGGCTATAGGTGCTATGGTCATGCAGTCTGCCAACAACAGTCTTGATGACGTTTATGTGTCGGCGTTTGCGGTATCTGCCAAATTAAAACAACTGGCGATGTGTCCTTTTGACGCAATAGCAACAGGTGTGTCAGTGTTCAGCAGTCAGAATCTTGGTGCGGCAAATACGGACAGGGTAAAACAGGGCATTATCAGAGGTACGGCTGTAAATACCGCTTACGGTCTTTTGATAGGTATTGTTCTTATTTTCTTCGGCAGACCGCTTTCACTTATGTTTGTAAAAAGTACCGAAACGGCTGTGCTTGACGCTTCCGCACGATATATGGTATGTGTCGGACTGTTCTACTGGTCACTCGGTATTCTCAACACCTGCCGTATGAGCATACAGGGTATAGGTTATTCGGGAATGGCTATATTCTCGGGTGTACTGGAGATGTTCGCAAGAATATTTGTAAGCAGGAAATTTGTTCCCAAATATGGCTTTACGGCTATATGTTTCGCAGACCAGGCGGCATGGATTGTTGCAGCTCTTTACTGCGTTATAGTCTGTGTCATATGTGTAAAGAAAGCGTCTGCAAAAAGCGTGATACATGAAAATATAAAAGTCTGATTACATAAAAAACTCCCTTTTTACAGGGAGTTTCTTTATAAGGAGGTTTATTCTATATTGGAGAGGTCAACAAAGCCGTTGCCATTCATTGAAAGGTAGAGATTGTCACGCAATTTATCTTCAACTATAAATGCAAGTTTTACTTCAACAGATTCTTCGGGAGCGATGTTAATGTTGTTTTTGCTGGACTGGTTCGGACAGCTGAATGAGAAGTGCATATCGTCAGCTGTAAGATGTCTGAAGGTATCAATACAATCAATATTGTTTGTTAATGTTTCTGTCTGCATTTTAATTATATCGTAAATACGTTGACTGAAAAAATATCCGTCATATTTTGTCTGCAAAGTCGGACATACACAGTAATCGTTAACAGGTTCTGTACCATTGTTGGTGTAGGTTACAAATACTGTCATAACGCTTACGGGGACTGTTTCAGTTTCAAATTCAGTTTCAGTATTATTTTCAAACCTAATCCATTTTCGGACGTTTTCAACAAGCGTGCCGTCTGCGTTGAGGTATTCGCTGTAATCAGCATCCCAGCCTATACCGTCGGTTGCAAGACCATTGAAATCGTCATCGAAACGCACACCGGTTACTGTGGTCGAAACTTTTCCCCATGCGTCCGGATATTTTTCCTGAATCGGTTCACCAACCTGTACTATCGGAAGGCTGTCTGTTGGCGTTCCTAAATTGTCGTAAGAACCTGTTATAAATCCTGTATTTTCCTGTTCATTCTGAGGTGGTGTATATATTCCGGCTATTTCTTCTTCGGACGGTATGAGTTTTACATTATCAATAATTTTTCTGAAATCTTCTTCCGAAATGCCGTCGGTTACATATAATTCAAGGATATACGGCGTATTGTCAAAATATATAACCGCTATACGTCCAAAATTACGTTCTGGATTTTCGGGGTTGTAACTATCACGGTAGTTCATTGAAACAGTTTTGCCATCAAGTAACCACTCATCTTTTTTAGTGGCAAGATTTATATATTCGGTGTATGTCACATCTTTCGGAATTTTCATAAATATGGGTGTCATACCGTCGTCAGTATTCCAGTTATGGAATTTTCTTCCATAAGGACTCTCATCTTCCTGATATTCGAGACCCTCTGGCAACCAACCGTATTCAACGTTATATATTGTGTCATAGTCAACATCATCTTCTGTGAACTGGTGGATTTCTTCGTTAACCTGTCCGTCGTCCTCACCGTCTGTGATAGTGACTTCTGTTTCATTGGCATTGACAATTATTGTAGCCTGTGTTGATTCTGCTATAGTTACTTCATCACTTGGACTTTCTTCGTCAGATACCTGTGTATACTGTTGTGTTTCAGAGGTATGTGAACCGAGATAGATAACCGTCGGGACTGCAACAACTGTAAGAGCCGCCGATGCAACAGTCAGATTCATGATTAAATTATTTTTTTTCATAGTAATTCCTTTCCGCATTGACAGTATTGAATGCTTTTTCATGTTGTAATTTTCGGAGAATATGTGGAATCCGTCTGATGAAAATGCGTCATCAACTATTTTCTTCCATTCATCGTTGTCTGGGAGTTTCATATTTTTCATCAGTCAAATCTCCTTTCATACTGATAAGATGTTTTCTGGCACGTTCAAAACGTTTCCGTGCGGTGCTTTCGGTGAGGGAAGTTCTTTCTGCAACTTCTTTCCATGAAAGTTCGTTTCCGCACCGTAGATTTATGATATTACGGTCAGTTTCGTTAAGTTTATTTAATAAATTTCTTTTGTTCTGCCTATCCATTACCTCCTCAACGTGTTCCTCGACATTCTGTGCAGTGTCGGGAATCTGTCTTATACTTTCGTCTATCGGACTTTCACGGACAAGCGAGCGTTTGTTCTTTCTGTAAATGTTTATGGACGTACTCTTTATTACCTTGACTATATATGCTTTGGTTTTCGGACTGTCGGGGTCTTTTATTTTTTTAAGACGGTTGATTATTCTTATAAAAGCGTCTGAAACCGCATCTTCTGCGAGGTCGTTTCTTCTGAGTACGGCAAATGCTATTCTGTACATAGGCTGTTCGTAAATTTCATAAATCCTCTTTATTTTTTCGGAATCTTCGTGTGTCATCAAATCATCTCTCTTTCGGACGTCCTGTATAATATAACACATCTTATTGATTAGATG
>CAMWGS010000144.1 GCA_947173865.1 uncultured Ruminococcus sp. | reverse complement strand
CCACATAACCGCTGTCCTTTCACTCGGAAAATTTTAATTTTTCTTCTGAAAAGTTCCTTTTGTAAATAATTACAGCAACAACAGCAGTCAGTATTTCTGCTATTGGAAATACTATCCATAAAAGCCGGTTATATGTATAGTTTGATTTTGCAATATGAGCAAAAACGAATGCAAACGGGAAAATAAACAATAGCTGTCTGCATACCGAAACAATAAGCGAGCCTATTCCACTTCCCATTGCCTGAAAAATTCCCTGAAACGCAATATTTATTCCTGCAAATACAAGACCTGCCGATATTATATGAATTGCACTTACACAAAGCGTCTGCGTTTCTCCCGAAAGACCGAAAATTCTTGAAAAAGGTACTGCTGATAATTCAAGTATTATAAATCCTGCAATCATAATTACTGCCGTAAACAGCTGACCGAATTTAACACAATCTTTAATACGCTGTTTGTTTTTCATACCGTAACTGAACGCCGTTATAGGAGTAATTGCGTCTCTCATTCCGAACGCTGCAAACAGCAGGAACTGCTGTATTTTATAGTAAAGACCATAAGCTGTTACCATATTTTCGCTGACATCTTTCAGAATAAGATTCATTCCGTATGTCATAACCGAAATCAGAGCCTGTGAAATTATTGCAGGAAATCCTATTCTGTAAATTCTGCTTATAATGCTGATATTGGGTTTTAAATGGCACATTTTTATTCTTATTGACTTGTTGAATTTAAGGTGGAAAATCAGTGCTGTTATAAATGATACAATCTGTCCGATAACAGTAGCATATGCAGCACCTTTTACTTTCATTTCGGGAAAACCGAAAAGTCCGTATATCAGAACAGGGTCAAGTATTATGTTTGTAATTACACCAAGAATTTGTGCAATTGTAGAGCATATTGAGTGTCCTGATGCTTGAAGCATTTTCTCAAATATGGCAAACAATGACATACCAAATGAAACAAGACAGCAAATCCTTAAATAATCTATTCCCATTTCAGAAATTACATTGTTGTCTGTCTGAGAATTTATGTAAGTTTTCACCCCAAAAATTCCGAATATCATAAAAATTATGCAAATCACAATTTCGAGAAAAATCGCATTTCCTGCGGTTTTGTTTGCAGTTTCACTTTTATTCTGTCCGAGACTTTTTGCAATAAGAACATTAGCACCAACTCCTGTTCCTATTCCGACTGCTATCATAAGTACCTGTAAAGGAAACGCAAGCGTAAGTGCGTTGAGAGCTTCTTCACCTTCCTCCGCCATATTCGACACAAATGCACTGTCTACAATGTTATAGACAGCCTGAAGAACCATTGAGATTATCATTGGTATTCCCATTGAAAGCATAAGTTTCTTTACAGGCAAAACTGCCATTTTTTCGTTTCTGTTATCCATAGCTTACCTCCATAAAAATAAAAAGTGCAGCTCAGCGATTGGAATTACGCATAAGCTACACATCTTTTTTATTATATACTTTTCAACCATAAAAGTCAAGGGATATTTTATACAATTATATTTGTGAAATTTCTCTGATATTTTATTGAATTTCAAGTGAAACTGCTTTTTAAAACTTGACAAAACCTAAAATAACCGATAAAATACAGATATGAAAATCATACAAAAAACATCTTATTATATATTATAAAAATTGAAAGGATATGCGTGCATGAAAAATAAATTATATGACGGTACACGTGATAAAGATGCCGAAATTGTTTCAGAAAGTGAAGACAGCGTTGTATATAAGGTGATAAATGAATATGGAGAACTTATTGTAAAGGAACATTTTGTTTTTCCGGGCATATGGCTGATGTATAAGGAAGCAAACGGACAGATGTATAAATATCCGCCTGATTATCCTTTGGGACTGCTTGAAATCACTCATTGTCATGAAGGAAGGTTTGAGTATAATGATAACGGTGAACGTTTTTTTTATTTATCAGAAGGTGATGTATCTATAAACAAAAGTAAGGAAACAGCTTTTGTTTATTGTCCTTTACAGCATTACTGTGGAATATCTGTAATAATAAATCCTGAAACAGCTCCTAAGAGTTTATCGTCATTTCTTGAAAATGTAAAGGTAAGCCCTTCTGAACTTATGACAAAATTCTGTAATAATGACAGTTTCTTTGTTATGCGTTCAACTCCTCAGATTGAGCATATTTTTTATGAACTTTATTCCGCTCCTCAACATTTAATAAAAGGATATTTTCAGATTAAAATTCTGGAGCTTCTTCTGTTTATCAGTGACCTTGACCCTGCTTTGTCACAGGCGGAACAACGTTCATGTTCAAAATCACAGTCTGAACTTGCAAAGCAAATTTGTCAGTATATCAATGAGCATATGGATATTCGCCCGACTATTGAACAGCTTGCATCAGTTTTTTATGTGTCGCCTGCCACAATAAAACGATGTTTTAACAGTGTTTATGGAGAATCTGTATATGCTTACATAAAAACTTATAAAATGAAATCAGCGGCATATCGTCTGAAAACAACCAATCAGTCAGTTTCAGAGATTGCTCATGATTTTGGATATGATAATAACAGTAAATTTTCAAGTGCATTTAGAAATGTTATGGGGATGTCACCTACTGAATACCGACAAAAGTATATTGATAAATAAGGAAATAATAATCTTTTTGGAGTTGCAAAAGAACTTTTCGGAGTGGAAAAAATCACTTAATTTCCGTTATAATTATAATCAGAAATCAAACATACAGAAAGAAAAATCAGAACAATGGACTTTCGTTCAATTGATAATTCAATCTTTCTGTAAGTTACGGAAAGGACTGGTAATGATTATGACCAAAACAAAGAAAAGAAGCCGTATACATATTTTGGCTTCAATCATTGCACTTACAATTGTATCATCAGTATCCGTCAGCCAATTCGGTTACAGCAGTATGATAGACGGTTATGCAACTAATTCTGTTGATACATCTGAATCAGAATCGACTTACATCGATGAAGATTCTGCTAAAGCTGTAGCTTTGGAAGATGCTGATGTTCAGGAAAACGACGTTAAGTATATAAATGTATGGATTGAGTATGACAACAAAATTCCACAGTATTATCAGGTAGAGCTTGAAAGCAACAGAATAAAGTACAGTTATGAAATTGATTTGTATTCCGGTGAGATTCTGGAAAAGCATGAAGAAAATCAAAATGAAAATGATTCTTCTGAAATTTCTGAATATATCAGTGAAGATTCTGCAAAGGCTGTAGTTTTGGAAGATGCTGATGTTCAGGAAAACGACGTTAAGTATATAAATGTATGGATTGAGTATGACAACAAAATTCCACAGTATTATCAGGTAGAGCTTGAAAGCAACAGAATAAAGTACAGTTATGAAATTGATTTGTATTCCGGTGAGATTCTGGAAAAGCATGAAGAAAATCAAAATGAAAATGATTCTTCTGAAATTTCTGAATATATCGGTGAAGATTCTGCAAAGGCTGTAGCTTTGGAAGATGCAGGTATTCAGGAAAATGATATTAAATACATAAATGTATGGTTTGAATACGATAAAGGACAGCCAAGTTGCTATGTGGTGAAATTCGGACTCAGATATGAAGGTAATATCCGATATAAATATGAAATCGACCTTTATTCCGGTGAAATACTGACAAAATCAACAGAATGTTGTGGTGATATAAATGATGATGGCAATGTTTCTGTTTCCGATGTGGTTTTTCTCCAGAAGTATATTCTCGGTTCAAAATCAATAACAAAAGAAAAGTATGAAGTTGCTGACATAAATACAGACGGTTTAGTAGATGTGTTTGACTTGGTTGCCCTGAAATATAAGGTTCTCTCCAAATAAAAATCAGCATTAAGCAAAAACTTCCGCATAATTATGCAGGAGGTTTTTGTTATATTTCATGACTTTTCAAAATTTTTCCATGAAATGCAAACTGACTCTTGACAAAAGTGATTACAGGTGTTATACTATAAATATAGTTTACGTTGTGAACTATATTTGCCGAATATGCTTTCAGACTGTATTAAATGCGACAGGAGGAATAAATTGTTATGAAAGAATTTGACTATGTTGATATGTTGGTGAAAATGCAAGAAATACGTCTTTTTGCAAGTATCAATGTAAGACGTACTAAAAAAGGAAAATTGACATCTTCTCAGGAACTGGATATTTTATCAAGAATTGTCTTGGCTGACTCACCGATGACCCCTATGGATTTAAGTTTAATGACAGGGCTTAGCAAATCTTCAGTCAGCCAGCTGATAGATAAACTGGAAAAAAAGAACTTTCTTACAAAAGAATACAGTTCACAGGATAAACGAAGCTATATTCTTCTTAGTACAGATAAAGGAAAAACAGAACTGGAAATGACTTATCGTTATTATCTTGAACCTATCTATAAACTACGAAAAACTATCGGTGAAGAACGGTTTGAAACATTGATAGAAAAAATCAGAGAAGCTAATGATTTATTACAGAACAGGAGGTAATACAATGACTTTTTATCAGGAACTTCAACTCAATCAGGCGGGTTCTAAAAATTATATATCCAGTTTCAAAGAACCGAAAGAAAAGCTAAAGCATATTGCAATATATTTATTTAAGATAATTATTAATGTGGCTTTCAGTTCTTTATTTATAATGCTGTTCAGTATATTGTTTGGTATAGGCAATAGTATTGTAGGACTTGCGGTACTGCTCAGTATCATGGCGTTTCGATTTTCTGACTTGGGCATACGTATGTCACATTCTATCTTTTGTATGTTTATGATATTCGGAATTCTTGCAGTAGGTCCTAAAATATCAAATTCTGTTCCTGTTGGATGGAGTTTTTGTGTTAATATAGTATGTATTATGCTTTTAATGTTGTTTGGAAGTCATAATGTAGTTATGTTTAATCATTCAACATTTGTACTTTCTTATCTTCTTATTCAGGGATATGATGTAAGCGGTCATACATATAAAATGCGGTTATTAGGTCTTTTCTTCGGTGCGGTGTTGACATCTGTCATTCTTTATCATAAGCACAGAAAAATAAAGTATAAAAGAAGTCTGAAAAGCATATTTCAGGAGTTTAACTTATCTTCTACACGTACCCGATGGCAAATCAGAATGACTTTAGTAGTTTCCAGTGCACTTCTGATTGCTAATATTTTAGGAGTTCCTAAGGCATATTGGATGGGAATTGCTGCAATGTCTGTTACCTTTCCTTTCAAAAATGAGATTGTAGAGCGAGTAAAATTCCGTGCAATAGGAAACATTTTAGGATGTGTTCTGTTTGTGGCTGTATATTTTATTCTGCCTGAAAGCTTGCATGGTTTCATAGGAATAATCGGAGGAATAGGCACAGGACTTTCAGTAAGTTATGGCTGGCAGACTGCATTCAACTCTATGAGTGCAATTTCGATTGCAATTTCAGTTCTTGGTATAAAATATGCAATTTTGTTCAGAATTTTTAATAATATATTCAGTGCCGTTTATACATTGTTGTTTTATCATATCTTTGAACCTGCTGTTAAGTTTGTTAATAATTGTTTTGGGAAATTAATGATTGAAGCCAATTCTGAATAATATGTA
>CAMWGS010000143.1 GCA_947173865.1 uncultured Ruminococcus sp. | reverse complement strand
CGTTTATAACTTTCAGCCGTTTTTGTTGTCCTTAATGTCCTAAAGTTGTCCTCAAATTGTCCCCGATTGGAGCAGGTGAAAGACCTACTCAGACAACAAGACACCACAATTTTGTAATCTCCGCAAAGTTGAGGAGATTGAACTTCACCCATAATTATGAACGAACGTGCATGAACGTGAACGAACGTGCAAGACTATAGCTCAAAATTGAGCTAAACTCAGTTATAATAGTTTTCGTCATTTTTGACGAATAGTTTTTTACAAAATTGTGAAAAAGTCAACCAGCTCAAAATTGAGCTGTCCAGTATTTGAGCAGGTTTAACTATTTATTAAGATACTCATTAAGTTCATTTATCCAGTCGGGAATTTTTCCGCCTTTGGTTATGAGTGAACCGTTCTTATACTCAGCCTTTTCTACAAAGCCGTTCTCATTATCAAAGAATACCGCTTCATCACAATACGGCAGAATCTTAGCCAAATCTTCAAAGCGTTTGTTATAACGACGCTCAACATCTTCCGACGGGATATTGTGTCCGCCTTTTGAAACACGGTTTTTTATACGGCTTATGCTCTCGGCAGAAGAACTCACGCCCACATAGTACAAACGAATGAAATAATTCAGTTCACGTGCTTTACGAATGGTTTTCAGTGTACGCACTCCCGAAAGAGTTGTTTCCTGAGTGAAATTAATACCTTTGTCAAGACTGTTTTCAATACGTTCAATTGCAATTCTACCGCCTTTTATACGGTCTCCGCCTGTTTCAGCGGTTATTTTGTCAGTGTCGATTATAATTCCCAAATCAGTGTTTTCAGCCGACAGAACTCCCGACAGACTGCTTTTCCCTACTCCGTTCACACCGCCTATTATTGTATATATCTTCATTTCCTGCTCACTCCTTACACTATTCTGCACAAATGTGCCGATAGTCTCATTATAACATAAGGTCATATTTTTTTCAAGAAACACTGAAATTTTGTGTGCAAGTGCTTCAACATCAGACGTTACATGGAGGATAAACACTTCTACTGCCTTACAGGTGACGAACTCAGGAAATTTAAAACCATTCATCAATTTGATGAACAGTTAAAGCACACAGCAAGCGTTTATCTTTGGACTGAAAGAGGTTCACTGCTGGTTATGGGATTAAGAAGAAGAAAGCACACCGTTGGACTTGTCCGACAAAGAAATATCTTTATCTTTATCTTTTTCTTTCTCTAAATCTATATCTTTATCTATATCTATGTTACAATGTAACGTTGAATCTGTTACATTCTTGTTACATTGTAACGCCCTGTGCTTTCTTACACGTTCTGCCGAATCAGTTTCAGAACCCACAATATCCGAAATATATGGTATTTTCAATATTCCGTTTTCCTGTTCATAGATAAGACCGATTTTTTTGAATAACTCAAAAGCCACAACACCTTTTAGCACTTTGCACAAATAGCAAGGTGCTTTTTTGTGGGAGTTTTTTCAAGAAATGTATTGACATTTGGGCTTCAATAATATATAATAATTATGGGCTTCAAAAATAAGGAGGTGAAGCAATGTCATCCAAAGGCAGACCAACAGACAATCCTAAAAGCGTTTCCATGCACGTAAGATTAGACAAAGAATGTGAACAGGTTTTAAAAAAATACTGTGAACAGGAAAAAGTCAGTAAAATGGAGGCAACACGCAGGGGGATAAAAAAGTTAAAGTCTGACATAAAGTAAAAAGAACGTTGCCCGACTACCAATCAATGCAACGTTCTATACAAAACAATCCCAAAAGGATTTGTTAAATCCATTATAACATATCCTTTCGGGAAAGTCAATAACGAAAGGAAAGAAAATTCATGAACAAACATTTAGAAAGGATTTATCTGCCTCTCACAAAGGTTAAATTAAAAACTTTTCTTAAAGGTATTGACAAAGTAACGTGTTACATGATATACTATATGTAACGTGTTACAAGAAAGGAGTTGAACACAATCGCAAAAAGTAGAGCCGATTATATGAAGTCAAGACGTGAGGGCAAAAAGACTTTCAGTGTGTTAATTGACAAAAATAAAGCTGAAAGTCTTGACAGAAAATTACAAGAACAGAACAAAACAAAAGCATCTTGGCTTGAAGAAAAAATCGACGAAGAGTTAGAAAAGTAAACAAAAGAGTGTCTGCTAACATCTTGGCGGAAGTACAGAACACTCTAAGCTGACAGATTTCTCTATCAAATAAATTGTATCACAGATAGAGACTCTTGTCAAGCATTTTTTGAAAGGAGTTTTTATTTTTATGAACAAACATTTAGAAAGGATTTATCTGCCTCTCACAGAGGAAAAAACAGAGAATAATCCGTTTTGCACGGCAGAAATCGACGAAAAGTATCAGGCTTTTTTCGACATATATTTCAATCCCAGTGTGATGACATCACAGGAATATGACACAGCTTGTACAAAATTCTTTAACTTTGCTAATGCCGTTGAGGCTAACGCCTTTGAGGTCGGCTTTTACACCGCCGTTCAACTTCTTATGGGAGCAGGTCAGAAATGAATGAAAGGACGGAAAAGCCATGTATGAACTCATAAACGGCATACCAATGCCAATAAGAGAGTATCACGGACAACGTGTTGTTACATTCAAAGACATTGACGGCGTGCATCATAGACCCGACGGAACAGCAAAAAGAAATTTCAACGTCAACAGAAAACACTTTATTGCGGGCGTTGACTTCTTTAAAGTAAAGTGTTCAGAGGTCAGTACGTTTTTCGTACCGACCCCAAACGGCTATAATCCCAATGCAGATATTATTCTGGTAACACTTAACGGTTACTTGATGATTTCAAAGTCATTCACGGACGAACTTTCATGGAGTATACAACGACTTCTTGTAAACTCTTACTTCATAGTCAGGGAGCAGGTGAACAATTATTCCGCCCTGCTCCAGTACGTCCAAAACCTTGAAAGCAGGATAGAAAAGTTTGAGAACGTGAAACAGTTACCGATGCAGGATATAAAGAACCCTGTACACGCTTTCATAAAAGAGTGCTGTGTTATGCGTGCAAGCTACCGTGACGGCATAACAACGCCAAAACTCTACAAAGCTTTTGAAATGTGGTGCAGGCAGAACACCACTTCATATGCTCCGAGTAAGTCGGAGTTTATCGCAGGAATGCTCTCATATTTCAATACCGACAACAAGAAACGCATAAGAAAGAAATATCACGGTTACGGCTATTACATAATAACGCTGAATCCACTAAATATCGAGAAACTGCTTTAATAATTACAAAGTCCTCACCTGCTCAGGTGGGGATTTTTTTAATCTTATTTAATATACTACTTTAAAGCGATAAAATATAAGGGTGTCGCATTTCGTTACACCCTTTATATAAGCGTTTAAATGCCCTGTAAGCAACGATATAAAAAGCAATGGTAATTATATTGCCCCTATTTTGAGCAGGCAACAGAGGGCGAAACAGACGTTTTTAAAGCATAATCAATATGCAATAACCGGTAATTTTAATATTATCCTCTTTTCTGACTTTTATCAAAAAATTACGGAAAAATTCAGAACTACCCCGAAAATTTCGGGTTTGTTATCAAACTATATCGTGCGGACGTTGCTAAGGCTTTGGGTTACAGCAATGCACCTGATGCTATCAGTAAGCACTGTAAAAAAGACGGTATCGTGAAATGCGATAGCGTGGATTCACTTGGCAGAAAAAATACACTTTCTTTTATTACTGAAAGTAATATGTACAGACTTGTCACTCATAGCAAGAAACCAGATGCAGAACTCTTTGAATCATGGGTATTCGACGAAGTTCTTCCGACAATCCGTAAGCATGGAGCATATATGACGGACGACACGCTTGAAAAGGCTCTCACATCTCCTGATTTTCTGATTCAGCTTGCAACAAATCTTAAAGAGGAACAGGCAAAGAGAAAGGCACTTGAAACAACAGTAGCCGTGCAGGAACAGCAGATAAGCGAGTTACAGCCGAAAGCAAGCTACTATGATGTTGTTTTGAACAGTCTCGGTTTAATCTCAACTTCAACAATTGCAAAAGATTACGGAAAAATTCAGAACTACCCCGAAATTTTCGGGTTTGTTATCAAACTATATCGTGCGATGAAATTCTTCGGGCGTTCCTGACTGCTCAATCAACCAATAAAAGACCATTGCAGGTATGTAACAAAATGTTATATACCTCACCCACAGTCAGCAGACAAGCAGATTGAAATGACTTTTATTCCTAAGGGTGATATAAAAGAACTTGACT
This sequence comes from uncultured Ruminococcus sp., assembly GCA_947173865.1. Taxonomy (GTDB): domain Bacteria; phylum Bacillota; class Clostridia; order Oscillospirales; family Ruminococcaceae; genus Ruminococcus. Next base: position 1,302 of record CAMWGS010000143.1, on the reverse strand, counting down.
GTTCGGACGAATTTAGACAGCTCAATTTTGAGCAGTCCTCATACAAGAACGAACAGCAAAAAGTCATTGAAACTCAGTTATAAACCATTAATAAGCTCAATTTTCAGCTGATTAACAAGTCGTGAATTTCACGAATCGTTTCTTTTCAATACAGCATTCAGAAATGCGTTGTGTGCGTTTCTGTTTCGGGTAATGTAATTATATTATATAACATCTGAGCAGGCTTTATAAAGCGTATACGGTGCTTTTTTGTCTGAAAATATCCGCAAAACTATTGCCATAGGGATTGTAAGTTGGTGGTCAATAGTTCTTCCGCCGTTTTCTAAATTTTTAGAAAACGTTGAAAAATCCTTGTTTTCAGTAAAATCATATGTACACATATTTTTAAACCAGTCTGCATGGTACTCATTTTTGAGAACCGTTATAAAGTTCGAATTTTCGGTAAATCATAAACAAATTTTAATATCGCCAAAATTGGACACATTCCGAGTATTCATCAAATTGATTAGTAGTTTTTTTGGTTCGTCCGAATTTCTGACGAAGTAAAATCAGTTCTTAAAATGCGTTATATGCGGTTTTGTTTAAAGCAATGTAGTTATACTATGTAACATCAAGAAAGGCATACAACGCCATTCTGACATCGTTTTCATTCAAAATTTTCATTTAGGGAATATTTTATCTGTATATAGGCAAAGGTACATGGATTCAGACTACATTTTTTTCGTATTTAAAAGGTAGGGGGGACTATTGAACATAGCCGGTCCTGCTCCGTTTTGTAGGTGCTTTCAATAAAGAAATCGGTGAGACCAATTTTGGACTCTCCTAAATATTTGCAGTATGTGCGAACATCTTTGAGCAGGTGACGAACTCAAGAAATTTTTTGCAACCGTAAATTTTACGGTCACAAATTCAAGCAAAATCCGTACGCTGTATCTTTGGACTGAAAGAGGTTCACTGCTCCATGCAAAGAGCCTGAACACCGACAAGGCATGGGAAGCGTACGACTATCTGAAAGTAGTAAAAATTAGTATATTTTGTGTTCGTCAATTTGATGAATGCAAATACAAGAAAATCCTCAGGCTTTACCTCCGAACTCTTTTTTTTGCAAGTTGCCAACCTGCTCATCAATGTTTTATTATTCAGGGTGCAGAAAATTCACAGCACTTTCACCCTGTTTTTCACCCTTTTGCAAAATAAAAACAACGTAATATAGGCTTTTTTATGCTGTAGGGTGAACAGGGTGGGCAGGGTGAAGCAAAATTGTCTTTTATATTATATATACTACTACACATACACATATAC
>CAMWGS010000142.1 GCA_947173865.1 uncultured Ruminococcus sp. | reverse complement strand
ACATTATACTATTCTGTATCTGTTTTGTCAAGTAAAAAACGGTATTTCACATACTTCGTTACACATGGCAAACTATCCAATTTTCACTTAATTGTCATTATTCTCCGCTTGACATCAAATAAATAATGATATATAATCAAAGTATACCTAAAATTTTTTATCAATAATACGGAGGTAAATTTTATGAAAAAATTTCTGTCATTCATAATGTCGGCTGCTATAGCTGTTTCTTCAACAGCTGTCATAAACGCTTCGGCAGAGGGTGAAAACGTCGAAAACATGGTTATTTTCGGCGACAGTATAGCAAGAGGCTACGGACTTGACCCTGAAACAGAATATACATATGGTGATATATGTGCCGATTATCTCGGCTGTAACGTTGAAAATTATGCTGTTGATGGTCTTGATACATCAGAACTTTGTGACTTGCTTGAAACACTCAGTGAAGACAAGAAACAGGCAGTTTCCAATGCTGATGTTGTAGTCATTTCAATCGGCGGTAATGATATTATACACTACAGTGCCAAAAAAATTCTTGATTATGCAGCAAGAAGAAATCTTCTTAAAGAAGGCTATACGGCAGATGACATACCCGAAGACCCTGGTATGAGTGCCATGATGAACATGATTAATTTCAGAGGAGAAGGCGGACTGAAGGAATATGTAAACAACAATCCCTTAGCTATTCTTGAACTTAACAAAGAATTAAAATCTCTTTCAATGAATCTTCGTCTTACTACAGGCAACAACGCTTATGGTGCGAATGAGGGCGTTATACATAATAACATTATGCCAAATATCGACAAGGCTGTAAAAACAATTGACGCCATAAATCCCGACGCAAGAATTATTGTTCAGACAGTATACCAGCCTATGCAGTTCTCGCCTACGTTCGTACAATCCGAATATGGTTCAGGAAGTTACTCCATGATGCTTACCCAGATTAGAGAAGATTTCAATCTTGTAATGGACACATTCAGAGAAGAACTAAAAGCCATTGATGGCATTGAAGTTGCAGATGTTTTCTATCAGTTCACTTCACTCAAACAACTCTCGGATTCATGCGATGCAACACCCGGATATTCTTATTACTTCACCAATATACAAGAACCCCTCGAAGCTGAAACAGAAGGCGGAAAAACAAAGGATTTCCACCCGAATCAGAAAGGTCACCTTGCTATCGCATCAACAATTCTTGACGTAATCGGAGTCAAAAACACAGACCTTAACGGTCTTTATACAACAATTTTCAAAAATATCAGTGACAACAAATATTATCCCACTATTGCATACAAGACATTCATGAACGGTATTGACCTTGTTCCCGGTGATGTAAACGGAGACGGTCTTATAGACACCGTTGATGCATCTGCTATACGTTCGGAATATGCACTAATTTCTGCCAAAAAACCTGAAACGTTTGATGACAGACAGAAAATGATAGCTAATATCAATCATGACCAGTTTGTAGATACTGTAGATGCCACAGTAATACAGATGTATTATGCAAAGCTTTCCGCAGGCACTTATACAGATGATATATTTGCATTTCTCGACACACTTGAAAAGTAATCCACGTTTTCAGAAATGAAAAAACTACATATAAAAAAAAGATATTCCGTACTTCTTGCAATATGTCTGATAATGTTGCTTATAAACATTCTTGCAAGAATATTTACTCCGTTTGCCGATTTCTATACTGAAAAAATATTTCCGTTCATAACAAATCCGTTTTCATTCATAAGCGGAATATTTCCATTTTCATTCGGTGAAATTCTGATAATACTTGCTGTTATTCTGGTATTTATTGGTATTCCGCTTACTGTCATTCTGCTGATTTTTGGAAAAAATTTCCGTAGAAAAACAGCTGGTACAGCCTGTCTTATATATCTGTCTGTTTTTACTTTTATACTCTCAACAGAAACTCTCAACTGCTTTGTAATGTATCAGTGTACACCTTTTGCAGAAAAATATCTCAGTCCGTCAGGTCACACAAGAACACAGCTTACCGAACTTTATTCCCTGCTTATCGACAATGCAAACACCCTTGCCAAGCAAGTTCCCCGTGACAGTATGAACTGCTTTGAATACAATGGCGACGTAAACAAAGAAGCACGTAAAGCAATGAAAAAAGCAGGCGAAACTTTCCCACAGCTTAAAGGATATTATCCCAAAGCCAAACCTATACAGTTTTCCTATTTTATGAGCCAGTCTCATTTATCGGGAATTTACTTTCCCTTTTCACTTGAGGCAAACTATAATGACGATATGTGCAGGACAAATCTTCCCGAAACCGTATGTCATGAATTTTCCCACCTTAAAGGGTTCATTCAGGAAGATGAAGCAAGTTTCATTGCTTTTTACGCAACAACGCAGTGCAGTGATGACATAAGCTTTCAGTATTCGGGTTACCTCGAAGCACTTGAATATGTACATAATCAGATTTACAAGAATAATATAACTGACGCTTATTATCTGACGGACAATATTTCCGATAATGTCCGCCGTGACTGGTTCAGATTCCTGCCCGACAACTACTGGGAAGAAAATGAAAAAAAAGAAGTTATTCCTACAGAAACAGTCAGTACAGTTTCCACCACCGCACTCGACACAAATATAAAAATAAACGGCAGAACAGAAGGTGTTGAAACATACTCTCTTATGGTGGAACTTCTTCTTGACTTCTATTATCCCGAATGATATGGTATAATGATTTTCTCAATATTACTTGACGCATCTTTGGTAATATGATATAATAAAGCTTGATAGAAAAAGCAAAAAGAATAATTATCAAAAGAGGAATTACATGATTATCAACGACAAGAATATAGACAAGGGAAAAGCTTTCGACTGGGGCAGAACCTCCGACGACTATGCAAAATACCGTGATATTTACCCGCAGGAATTTTATGACAGAATTATAAACCGTGGATTGTGTACAGCAGGTCAGAAAATTCTTGATACAGGAACGGGAACAGGTGTACTTCCGAGAAATATGTACAGATACGGTGCGGAATGGACAGGCACTGATATTTCCGAAAATCAGATAGAAACAGCAAAAAAACTGTCTGTCGGAATGAATATAAAATATTATGCATTGCCTACTGAAAAGCTTGATTTCCCTGATAATTCCTTTGATGTTATTACGGCGTGTCAGTGTTTCTGGTATTTTGACCATGAAAAAGTAATGCCTGATTTTTTACGTATGCTTAAACCCGACGGACGTATTCTTGTTTTATATATGGCATGGCTTCCATGTCAGGACAGAATAGCGTTAGAAAGTGAAAAGCTTATTTTAAAATACAATCCCGACTGGAGCGGAGCAGGTGAAACGGTTCACCCGATATTCATTCCCGACTGCTATATGAAACATTTTGAACTTGTGTACCATGAAGAATATCCCGTTAAAATTCATTTTACACGTGAAAGCTGGAACGGACGGATTAAAGCGTGTCGTGGAATAGGTGCATCACTTTCCGAAACAGAAATAAACAAATGGGAACAGGAACATATGAAACTGCTCTCTGAAATTGCACCTGCAGAGTTTGATATTCTTCACTACTCCGCAATTGCCGAATTAAAAAAGAAATAATAATAAAAAACTGTCGGATAAATAGTCCGACAGTTTTCGTTATTTTACTTAATCAGGAAACTGAAAATCTTTGCTGACAGGCAGGTCTGCAACTTTGATTGTTTTGGATTCAACATACTGGATAATAAGAGCATCATTATTTGTAACGCCGTCACCATGATTATAAACATCAGAATTAAGCTTTCCCTGAGGTGTCAGCTTATATTTATCGGGATTTGCTATTGACTGCATAATAAGTACAGCATCATTAATGCCTACTTTTCCGTTTTCGTCTGCGTCACCGTAGCTGATATCATCATTTCCTGTTGTATCGGGAACAGCAGTTGTTGTGGTTGTTGTATCTGCTTTCTTTGTGGTTGTGGTAGTAGTTCCTGACGAATCTATATCAACAGGTTTTCCGTCCTTTACAATTGTACCGCCGTCAAGGTTACTGCCCTCAGTTCCGGCATAGCTTGTATAGAATTCATTGAGTGAAAGACCGTTATTACCAAGAGCTTTCTGATGGTCAAGACCTATATATTTGCCTGTTTCCTGAGTCTGCCAGAGGGATTTTTCCATAAGTGCATACTTTTCTTCTTCCCATGTAATCTGTGTTGAACCAGCCTGCTGACCACATGATATATTCGCCCAAAGTCCTCCAGTATCACCTGAGTTTGTATTAAGACACCAGAATGTATGGTTTATATGATTTTCAATCATGTAATCACGAAGCAACTCCATCCACTTCTGATTTTCAGCACCGTCCATATGACCGCCCCATTCGCCTATAAGTTCGGGGGCTATGTCCTCAGCATTGATGTATGCCCATGTATCGTACCAGTAATCGTCAAGCAGGGTCTGTGTTGTGAAATCCTTTGCAAACCATGTCTGTGCATAAACAGACGGACCGTAATCGTGAGGTGAATAAACAATCTGACTTGTGCCATGTTCGGGCGTAATGGGATACTCTCTTGCACCTCTGAAGTTACCGCCCCACCATGCTCCGATATAAGGAGAATTGTCACGTCTGTCGCCCATTCCCCAGTAGTCTCCGGGCATAGCACCGCTCATGGACTGTTCAACACCCTCAATAAAAATAAGAGCATTCGGATTCACTTCAAGAATAGCGTCAGCACACTTTGTTGCGGCATAAGCCCAGTTGTTTTCATCTGTTGAGCCGTCCCACTTTGCAGCTTGTTCGCCTTCCTGACCTTTTCCGTGCGGTTCGTTCTTAAGGTCATAACCTATAAGGGTATCATTATTCTTATACTTGTCTGCAATCCACACAAGCGTATCTATCCATATATCAGTTGTAATCATAGTCCCGTCGGCTGTTTCCTTGCCATACCAGAGGTTATAGTTATGACCCGAGTTGTCGGCATGAGGACTATGAATATCAATAAACGCCTTGATACCATATTTCTTGCACTTGTCAAGAATTATATCGAATCCACGGTCACTTGTGATAAGCGTTTTACCGTCAGATTCTACGAAATCCTTATTCAGATTGCCATATGTTCCCGCCTTGACAACGCCGCCGTTTCCGTCGTCCTGGTCAACAGGCGGATTATAAACAGCCTGCATACCACCTGAACTTATCTGATAAGGTGTACCGTTCATCCACGACAGAATAAGTTCTGTTGAAATAGGAAAACGGATAACATTGATACCTCTGTCCGCAACTTCCTGAAGCATATCATCAATATCACCTGCATAGAGATAATGCGGTGAGTATTCGATACAGTTAAGACCGAACCAGTTAGCACCCGTAAGCCATACTTCATTACCGTTCATATCATAAAGACGGCTTCCTTCTGCATGAAGCCAGTCGTCGTTATTATCATCAACGGCAACTGCTGTCATCGTATTTTCAACAGATACGAAAGACGCAGGAACAGCAGAAACTGCAAGAACTGCGGCTGATACAAATGCTGTTACAGTTTTTAATTTGCTCATAATAATTCCCCTCTCTTGATACGCAGATTTTAAAACGTATCTTTAATTAATTACAT
>CAMWGS010000141.1 GCA_947173865.1 uncultured Ruminococcus sp. | reverse complement strand
AAGTTATCAATATTCACCGCTTCTTGCATGAATCATTGAAACAGGCAGTTCTGTATCATTATCTTACTTTTAATCCAAGTGATGCTGTTGTACTTCCAAAGCGTTAAAAGCCTGAAATTGAAATTTTAACACGTGAAGAACAAGCCAAACTGATTCAAGCAAGCTATCAGTTTCGCTACGGGATTTTTATCCGCCTGACTTTAACAACAGGTATGCGACTCGGTGAAGTTCTGGGACTAAAGTGGGAAAATATTGACATGCGTTCTGGCATACTGAATATTCGTCAGACACTTAACAGACTTGAAAAAATTGATTATGATGGCAGAGGTTCAAAAACCGAAATTGTATTTCAAGTTCCAAAAACAAAAAATTCTATCCGTTCCATTCCACTTCTGCCCTTTATGATAAAGGAATTGCAGGACTGGAAAAATGCACAAATATCTGATAAATTACAGGCAGGTGCAGCTTATCAGGATATGGGAATGGTCGTTTCTAATCCCCTTGGCGGTTACATAGAACCACGCACTTTTAAAGATTATTACAATAAGATTTTACAAGCTGCAAATATCGGACATTTTACATTCCATGCACTTCGGCACACATTCTGTACAAGAGCATTGGAAAATGATATGGATGCAAAAACGGTTTCCACTATCATGGGTCACTATTCCGTTGCGTTTACGCTTGACGTATACGGTCATGTTCTGGACAGTCATAAGCGTGAAGAGATGATGAAAATGGAAGGATTATTTGACCTACCAACAATGCCTCAGCAACAACAATCCTACCCCGTTGTTGTTACTCCCAATGCAAATGGATTTATACTGAATGTAATAGATTTTGATGACCTAAGTTTTGAAGTTGACAATATTCAATTTGGCTTGGTTTGTATTCAGGATGCAGTCAAAGAAAAGCTTGTTGGGTATAGTTCTCCTGTTCCTACTCCCTGTACTGATTTAGTTCTTTCTGCTGGGGAATTTGTTTTAATCGTAAATATTTAACCAATTATAGTTTCCGTGCAGAATGGTATCTGCACGGAAATATTGTCTCCTTTTTTCAAAACCCAAATTTAAATTTTTAAAATATAATGCTTTTTTATTTTTTAGCCGATACGTATTTTTAAAAGGGAGACATTTTTTGTAATTTACGTCAAAGCTATTTACTTTTCAATCTCAATAGTGTATAATTAATGTAATAACAATTTGTAACTCTTCTCCCAAACACAAGTTATGCCTGTTCCAACTCAAACACCACAACAAGACAGCACACAAATAATTGCCAGTGCAATAAGCTCTCTGAAAGAAACAACGGATTCTATTGTAGCTTCACAAACAAATGACCGAAAAGCCTTAGAAACAATTACAAAAGAAAACACTATGCTTCGTATGAACATTCAACGTATGAAACAAAACCATTCTGAAAGTAGATTCTTTACAGAAAACAATGAAGGTGTTGCATTTTGTATTGAATCAAATGGCACCCGTCCAAAAACTATTCGCATAGGTGTTATTTCTATTGCAAAAGCTCAGAACTATAAGATTTTCAAAAATGGAAATTATACGGACTACATATTTGTAACGTATTATGATAGTAAAAGATTTAAACGTAACGCAATATTTACCGAAGATGAACTGACGAATAAAAAAATACTCAAATATTTTCATGGATTTGAATGCGAGTGTAAAAGTAAACAGCTTGCCAATGATTACCTTGCTTCAAGAATTCATGATATTAAACCAGGTTCGACTTCAATCATAAATGAATATCCAGGGTTTGCACCATTTATTAATCAAAACAATATTGAAAAAGCTCATTTTATTTGCAACAGCGAATGTATTCCCCCTGAAATTTTAAGACTTTTTTCTCCCAATATTATCAACAGACGACTTCCTAATCATCAAAAAAATATTACAGAAATCAAAAGTGCTGTTTCAGCTTTTTTGGATGCGCCTGAAAAATGTTTGCTGTTCACTTTCAATATATGTGGTATTCTTTCCTCCTTGCTAAATGAAATCGGATATGACATGGAACAGTTTCTGGTAATTTCTTCGACTGATTACAATGATACAAAATATGCCTCCATGTATTTAAAACTTTATGACAGAAACAAACCATCGTTAAGTTTTGATGACAGCAAGCCCATGATTCAAAAAGTCTTTTCTACTTCAAGAGATGAAACTATTGTCATAAGCGAATGTACGAACATTGACAATCAATCCAGGCGGAAAGATATGTTGAAACTAATTTTAAGCCTTGACAGTCAGGCACAACCACATAACACAGCAATTATTTCAACTGCTGCTCAGTATATTCTGTCGTCCGAAAAGAAAATCTGCATGACACTTAGCAGGTTGTTTCCAGGAGGTTTAACTCCTGAAGAAGAAAATAATTTATTCAATTCTTTGAATGACATTTCCCGTCATTTTATAGATTTCTGCTGTAATCAGTATTCTGATATTAAATCCGATTTAATATTCTCGATTTCATTTTTGTTTAATGAAACCAATCAGCAAAATTTTCAAAATATACAATGCCTTAAAAGCTGGTGTATACTGTTAGTTGTTTTTGAAATGTTTAAAACATACTATGATATTCCTTTTTCTACTAAGGAGTTTAAAAACTATTTATACCATACTTTAAATATCAGCTTTGAAAAAACTGGCGGAAATTCTGAAGCAATCGTAAACGATTTCACTCAGGCTCTCAATGAAGTTATCCGTAATCATAATGTGGAGATTATTTCATACAGCAAGAATATGAATTTTACTCCTGGTAACAATGAAATAATCTTAAAAGACAATATGCTTGCAATGGAAGAGGAAACATTAATACAAAAAATTCTTCCCCTTATGACTACAACAAACAGCGTTCTTCATGTTCTTCAAAGTCTGAACGAGGATAACCTTCTTTACACATCTTCAAAAGGCGAGAAAGAATCTCTGCGTTATAAACTTACCGTTTACAGTCACGGAATGAGCAGGAGGTATAGTTTTATCGCAATGGAAAAAGACGGTATTCTCGACAACGACAATGCCGATATGCTAAGCGGAATTAAAACTTCTGAATGGTTTGCGAAAATTCTCCCGACAACGCCTGTTATTCCAATTATTACGAATCAGAACGGTTTTATTGCCAGTCAGGAATTTGCTGCCAACAGACAAGATAATCTGCATTTCTTTACAACTGGTCTTCCTGACTATGGAAAGACGCATCATCTTACCGAGCGTATGTGCAGTCTCCAAAAGCAAGGCATCCGTACTGTAGTATTTGATGTCAGCGGTTCATTTACGAAAGATGAAATTATTGAAAAACTCTCAGTAGATGGTGATGATAAAATATTAAATGAAGTAGAAAACTATGTAAACGAGCATATTACATTCCACAATATCGAAACAGAAGACATACCTGTAGAACCTCTGACGCTTCATTTTTCAGATGATATTACTGAAAAGAAAAATATCTTGTTTTCCATTATCATGTCTCATTTCGGAAGCTTTGGTAAAGTACAAGAAGTATTTATGGCGCAATTAATAGCAAATCTGATTGCTACTAATAATTTATCTATTATGAATGCCTACAACCATATTGTTAATGTGGATTACCCTGAAGAACAATATACTCTTTATCTTCAGATAAAGGAGCATTTTTCATGTTTCAAAGATTATAAATGTGTAAACAGAGGATGGGATGAATTTCTCGATAACAGTAAGGATATTATTATCATATCCATGAACGCCTCCTCAAAAACAGGTGGATATGCCCTTATCGACATTCTTATGATGTCCCTATTTTATCATCAGCGATTCAATCCTGCGAAACACCTCGGCATTTTCGTTGACGAAATTCATAGTCAAAACCTGAAACCGCAAGGTCCGATAACACAAATACTCAGAGAAGGACGAAAATTCCGTACATTTCTCAATTATGCTACGCAATTTCTTTCTAAAAAGAATACTGATGCAAATGCAGTTATTAAACTTGCTGGTATGTCTGCATTTTTCAATCCCGATGATACTTCTGCTTTAGCAGTTTCCAAAAGTCTCGGAATATCACAAAAAGAACTTGTAGGCATGAATGTAGGTGAATGCTTTATCAAAGGCGATGTTTATAACTATCAGAAACAGATACGAGAAAATAAAGTGCTTCACGGGCGTACCTATAGAAATTTTGTGCCGTTTAAATAACAAGCTTATAAACAAAAAAGAGCAGTAAACCCCTTATCGGATTTACTGCTCTTTATTTTTAATAAAAATCAATATAACTGGAATCTACCCAGTCGTAATAGTCACCGTCATCGGAATCTCACAATTCGTACCATGTAACGCCGTAATTATCACAAGCATTTTTCGCTGTTACGTGCCATGTATCGCCTAAACTATTTCTTACTTTACCGACTGCTCCGCCGTTTACAACATAGTCTGTTGTAAATCCTGCAACTGTTCCGCCATGACAATTTATCTGCCCTTTCATATCATCTACAGGATAGGACATACCGCCTGATTGGATTGTTCCACTTGCATATCCTCCTGTGCAGGAAACTGTCTCACCTGCAACACCATTAGCACTATAGGGTGTTACATACGCTGTTACAGAAGTAAAAGAAGAACCAGATGTTAAGAAGATAGGTGAACTGCTTCCTGAAGTATAGCTATTGTTACCACCACCTGCCTCATTAGTAAAATATGATACTTCAACATATGAAAAATCTCCATCCAAATAAAGATTGTATTCATAACCATCTCCATGTGTTAAGCGAGAAACTTCTATATTAGCATTTACATAAGGTTTATCTTCAAGAAGTTCCTTTGGACAAAGCGCTTCAATTACGCTTATATTTGAAATATCATAACCCATTATTACTGTTCCGTAACTCTTATAATCTGATAAACCGCTTTCTTCCCATACATCTTCCTCTACAACAGACCATACACCATGCCAGCCGACCATCTGAATTTCCTTTACCGTCTGATAGCCTTGATGTCCAAAATTACTGTAAAGTTTTCCGTCTTTTCGGTAAGCCATGTATGTCCTCCACCTATTTCGCCAAGGTCCGTAAACTCTCCGTCTTCATCAACAGAATAAATCTGAATGACTGCTTCCGCTTCACTTTCTCCAAAATGAATCAGCAATTCATAAATCCCATCATGATTGATGTCATAAAGGTAATACCGATAATAAGGAATATATGTATCGCCAAATTCTCTCTTATATTCAGCATCTATTTCATTCAGCAATACGAAATAAGGCAAGTAGTTTTTTGATTTTTCTACTTTATCCTGCTTTTTAGTAACAGTTGTTGTAGCCACAATAGTGATTGCTTTGGTAGTTGTAGTCTGTTCCGTTATTGGCTGGGTCGTTATATAACTATCATCAAGCTGTGCATATAAACTAAGTATATATGTCTCAAAAGCTTCATGGCTAATATCATGCGCTGTTTCATTTTCTTTGTGATATTTTATGTATGGTACGTCAACAATACCTTTTCCTACAAAAGAAAAATGTAAAGCAAGACCACTGTTGTCTTTTTTATTGGTTCCCCAGAACTCCACTATGCCATCCGAATTACAAACCCAGTAATCTTCGCCATAATACTCATATATCAAATCGCCAACTTTCATTTCTGG
>CAMWGS010000140.1 GCA_947173865.1 uncultured Ruminococcus sp. | reverse complement strand
GTCATAAAGAAAAGAAATTTTTTCATATTCGTTTTCACTGTAATAATTAATCAAATCCTCCATAGCCTGCGATTTGAGAACTTTATTTTCTGTATCGTCCAAAACTCCGAAACCCGAAGTTATTCCCTGCTCCGAAATATTATCCCTTATAATCTCAAAACAGAAAGAATTGATAGTTGAAATTTTTGCATTCTGCAAAAGTGCCTGTTGTTTTATAAGGTGTGAATCGTTCGGATTTTCGTTGATAAGGTCACGGAGTTTTCTGTCAAGACGCTTTTTCAGTTCAGCGGCAGCATCATTTGTGAACGTAACCACAACTATTCTGTCCGCTCTTACTCTTGTTTCAGGGTTTGCTATAAGCTTTATAAGTCTCTCAGTAAGAACGGCGGTTTTTCCGCTTCCTGCCGCCGCCGATACGATAACTGACGAATTTCTTGCATCTATTGCATTTTCCTGCTGATTTGTCCAGCTCATGAAATTTCCTCCTGTTCTTCGGTTTTCAGATTGAGTATTTCTTCTGCCTCTGTTATGCTTTTCTCGTCGGGAATACGGTATCTTGTCATGAGTGAATTATCACATATATTTATATAATCACAGTTTTCACAAGGGAGGTATTTTCCTATAAGAAGCGGTTCAGCCTCCGCATCTCCTTCAAGAAGTGATTCAGCCATTTCGGAAAGTTTTCTGTACGCAAACTCTCTTAGCCGTTTCATACCATCCTTTGTTATGCATGAACTCTGGTTTTTACTCATTGTACCGTCTTTATTGAACTTTACAGGAATGAAATTGCCCTTTACATTAGTTTCCATAGCGTCAAGCACCTTATAATCACTCAATACCAGTCCGCTTGTTTTAAGCGACGAATTTATAACATTAATATTTTCGGAATTTTCTTTCATATCGTCGGCTTTTATATCTTTTTCCGAAATCTGCACAGGAGAATAAAGTACACCTGACGGAATACAGTCGTCATAAATACCGCCTTTGTCGGTTGAAGCAAAAAGATAAAGAAGCATCTGCAAATTAATCCCACTTCCGAGAGTTTCAGAAGTAATGAATTTTTTACTGCTTTTATAGTCAATAATTCTTACATATTTATTATCACCTATCGTACAAGTATCAACACGGTCAATTATTCCTCCGAAAACAAGCCTGTAACCGTCTCCGAACGGCAGAACAACAGGTTTTCTTTCATTCAGATTTACTTCAAACGCACAAGGTGTGAAACTCGTCACCCTGATTTCATTCTGAGTATGCACAAGAACATATACAAGACGTTCGGTAAGCTTGTTGAAAATAAGTTCAAACTTTGCATTTTTTCCGAAATCACCCGCAAGCTTTTCATTTCTGTACCTTTCGGCACATTCCGTTATACTTTTTTTAAGTTCATCATATGACATATTCAGAAATTCTTCTTTTGTCATACCGCCAAGTATATTCCGAAAACATTCATGTATTATTTCACCTGCAATTCTTGCATCAAGTTCCATTTTTCCTGATGATTTTATTTTCATACAACGTTCACAGAAATATTTGAAGTGGCAGGTATTATATGTTTCAATGTCTGTTGAAGAAAGTCTGAGAGGTGCAAATGGTTTAAGCTTCTGCACCACTTCCTGCTCAATATGATAATCCTGATGGTGTTCTGAACGGCTTGTGACATAATAAAGCCTTCTGCTGTACTCAGGTTCATTCATAAGTATTTTCTTAATTGAAGCCGTATATTTGTTGTTATCGCTTCTGTTCTGCATATAGTGGTAAAAAGCAGAATGAACCGTTACCGCATAGTAATCAAGTGAAATGTCGTCATCCGTAAGGCGTATGTTTTCATTTCCGAACATTTTTATTATACTGTCAACAACAGGTGCGGGATATTTTGCCTGTCCTGACAAATCCGAAAGCGGATATGTTACAAATACCTTTTCAGATGCCGCCGAAAGTGATTTATACACAACAAGTCTTTCCGACGCATTAAGGTCAGACACAGGACGTGCTATCTCAATTCTGCTCTTTGAAAGCTTTTGTTTGTCGGACTCTGAAAAAATTCCGTGCATATTTACCTGATTCGGAAAATCACCGTCATTTGAACCAATCGCAAAAACAATTTTCGGTGAACTTAATCTGGCAGTACGTGCCGACGCTGCTATTACTGAATCAAGTGTCTGTGGTGGAGAGGAATACTCAAGTTTTCCAATCATAGACCTGATAATCCGTGATATTTCCGAAAATGAAATGACTGTTTCGCCGAGAGTTTCAGCAATACTGTCAAGAACATCCATAAGACAGCCCCAGAGCCTTTTGAGTTCAGCTGCTTCATAGTCACGGTCAAGTCTCATAAGTTCACCCATAAGACGACCCATACTCTTTTCCGCTTCACATTCAACAAGATATTCATACAGTATACGACACATACTCTCGGCAGTATTTTTTCCAAAAAGTCGTTTTTTCATTTTCATAATCGGATTTATAACTGCAACCCTTATTTCTTCAAGACGTTCAAGATTTTCGTCTTCGGCAGTAAACGGTGAACACCATGCATTACCATCAACGTTCCACTTATAGCAGTAATTTTCAAAAAGCGATATGTCAGTAAGCGATATATCAAGTATACCGCATTTCATAAAACGGAAAATATTTTCTGTATTTACCTTTCTCGCTGTCAGCAGGTCAAGAAGCGACGAAAAAAATACCATTATTGAAGTATTGACAACAGGCTTTTCAAGACTGATAAAATAAGGTATTTCACAGCGTTCAAATGTAGCTTTAAGAATGTCGGTATAGTCTGCGATATTATTCGATATAACAGCAAAATCACGATATTTCAGCGATTTGTCTTCATACATGAGATGCTTTATGGTGGCACATACATATTCCGTTTCACTGTACATATCCTTTGCTTCAAAAATCCTGATATTATCGGGACTCGGGGCATTTTTCGGACTGTAACGGAAATTCCTCATTATATGCGTACTGAGATATTCAAGGTCGGGATTCGCAAAACGATAGCTTTTGTCACATTCTATATTATTACACTCAATATGCATATCATTGCACATTTCTTTAATTTTACGATAAGTACGGTTGACAGTTTCAAAGAGTGTAAATTCTCCTGCATTTACATTGTCTGTACGCAGTGCTATATATACATTCTCAGCAGAAGCAATCATCACTTTTATCATTTCAAGCTGGTCACCGTTGAAACTTTCAAATTCGTCTATATAGATATTCATGCCCCTGAACCAGTCCTGACGATTTGCGGTTTCGGCGGCTTTTATAATGTTGTCAAGATTGTCTTTGAAACCGTACTCTTTCATAAATCTGTCGTATTCAAGATATATGGAAGCAATATCATTTGTCTTGTCCATAAGACGACGTTCAAAGAATGCCGACTTGCTCATAAGCATTTCAGGCGTAATTCCCGAACGTTTCATATCATTTATGAGTTTCAGCACTTCTTCCGCAAAACCGTTCTGCGAACTCTGACGACGGAAATAATTAAGTGCGTCGGGACTGTTCTGAACTGACGATATTGCCTGATATATAAGAATCATTCTTGCATAGTCGTCTGCATACTCACCTTTTCTGTCGGGTTCACCGTAAAGCTGAAACAGCTGTCTTGAAAGACTTGTAAAACTGAGTGAAAAAAGTCTGTTGAATTTTTCCGCATCAAGAAAGAAATAAAGTTTTTTGTCAAATTCGTAAGAATACTGTTCAGGAACAAGTATAAGCTGAGTAATCGACTTTTCGGAATTTTTTCTGATTTTTTCAAACATAAGCGTTGTTTTTCCGCTTCCTGCCTGTCCTGTTATAAATTCTACCATAAAAAATTACTCCTTTAATGAAATATGCATATCGGAATCCGATATGCATAAATTTTTCTGTATTATCAATATCCGTTAAGATGATATTCTGTCATGTACTCAGGATAGTCAACATAAGCGTAATCAAGGTCAACAGCACCGTTTATTCCGTCTACTGTTCCTGTACTTGTATACTGCCACATTCCGTAATAACCGCCATAACTTGGCTTTGTGACATTATAGTGTGCAATCCATACTGCGTATCTGTTCAGGAAAGAAACACCGAGCTTATTTTTAAGGAAATTTGAATAACTTGTAATTCCGCAGTAATATCCCTGTTCTTCCATGTATGAGCAGAAAGCTTCTGTAATAGCGTCTACTTCTGCCATGCTGAGACTATCAAAACACTTGTCCTCAACATCGAAGTAAACAGGATATTCAAGTTTATAGCCTTTTATTACTTCACAGCAGGTCTTTGCTTCTTCAATAGCACCTTCAACGTCCGTCGCATAGCTGTACCAGTAAACACCGCAGTCAATTCCGAGACTCTGAGCTGTCTGTATATTGTAGTCAAACTTCTCGTCTTTCTGAGAAAGAAGCCTGCCGTAACCTGCACGTATAATTGCATAGTCAACTTCACCCGACTCCTTTACGGCATTCCAGTCAATATCACCCTGCCACACAGAAACGTCTATGCCTTTCTTCTTGTAAGACGGTGCGGTTGTAGTAGAGGTAATATCTCTTATGCCTGAATCGAAAGAAGTTGCAGGACGGTCAACATATGTATCAGGTGACATTATATAAGGATAATTCACATATGAAACATCAAGGTCAACGTCTCCCGGAACGCCGTCCACACTGCCTTTTGCGGTATACTGCCACATTCCGTAATCTCCGCTGTATGAAGGAGCAGAAACGTCAAAATGTGCAACCCATACATCATACTTTTTAAGTATATCCTCATAAATTTTTGTTTTCAGGAAAGTCGTGTAACTGTAAACGCCCACACGATAACCCTTTGCTTCAAGTGTTGAACAGAAAGCTTCTGTCATTGCAGAAATCTGTGCTGTAGTAAGATGGTCTTGTGAGGGGTCTTCAATATCGAAGTAAATCGGATAAGTAAAATCATAATCCTTGATAACTTCATAGCAGACTTCCGCTTCCTGAATTGCACCCTCAACGTCCGTCGCATAGCTGTACCAGTAAGCACCGCATTCTATTCCCTGCTCTTTGGCGTGCTGCATATTGTAATCAAAAGTGGGGTCTTTCTGTGAAATATACTTTCCGTAACCTGCTCTCATTATTGCAAATTCAATACCGCTTTCCTTTACGGCTGCCCAGTCAATATCGGGCTGCCACGCAGAAACGTCGATACCCTTTGCCTGTCTATGCATAAGTGCGGGGTCAAGGTTTGAAGAAGAAGTAGTCGTTGTAGTAGTATAACCCTTGTGAGCGTTATATATATCAAAAACATTGAAAGGTGCTTCTGTAGTCTGTGTTTCGGGGGGAGCAACGGGGGTAGCTGTAGTAGTTGTGGTAGTTATATCCGAAACAGTAGTTTCAGCTGTTGTGGTAGTAACAATAGTAGTTGTTGTTGTGGAAGTAGTGGTTGTTTCTTCTTCCCCTTTACTTTCTTCGGATTTTGTGTTATCATATAAATTAATAAGTGCATCTTCGGGAACGTCAGCAGCTGTAGTCTGCGGTATTCCTTCCGAAACCACGGAAACACCTATAAATGCACATGACATAAACGCAGAAAGCACTTTTTTATAAAGCTTCATAATTAAATCAGTCCTTTTCTATATTTTAACAATAAGAAAGCCGTATCGACA
>CAMWGS010000139.1 GCA_947173865.1 uncultured Ruminococcus sp. | reverse complement strand
GGACAAAATATTCTTAAAAGGAGTTATATAAATGACTATGGAATTTGCAAAAGAATGGGAAGGATTTACTCCCGGCAAATGGAATCTCGGCATTAACGTCCGTGATTTCATCAAGAAGAACTACACGCCCTATGACGGTGACGAAAGCTTCCTCGCCGGTCCTACAGAAGCTACTACAAAGCTTTGGGAACAGGTTATGGAACTCACCAAGCAGGAACGTGAAGCCGGTGGCGTTCTCGATATGGATACAAAGATTGTATCTACTATCACTTCTCATGATGCTGGTTACCTCAATAAAGACCTTGAAAAAATCGTCGGTGTTCAGACCGATAAGCCTTTCAAGCGTTCACTCCAGCCTTTCGGTGGTATCAGAATGGCTATGAATGCTTGTGAACAGAACGGCTATAAGGTTGACGACGAAGTTGTAAAGATTTTTACTGAGTACCGCAAGACTCACAATCAGGGCGTTTTTGACGCTTATACACCTGAAATGCGTATGGCTCGTAAGTCTGCTATCATTACAGGTCTCCCCGACGCTTACGGTAGAGGTCGTATTATCGGCGACTACAGAAGAGTTGCTCTCTATGGTATCGACAACCTTATTGCTGACAAGAAGCATCAGATTGAAACTTCTCTCGTGAGAATGACTTCAAAGAACATCAGACTCCGTGAAGAACTTGCTGAGCAGGTTCGTGCTTTGGGCGAACTCAAGAAACTCGGTGAAATCTACGGTTTTGACATTTCCAGACCTGCAAAGAACGCTAAGGAAGCTGTTCAGTGGCTCTACTTCGGTTACCTCGCTGCTGTTAAGGAGCAGAACGGTGCTGCTATGTCACTCGGACGTACTTCAACTTTCCTTGACGTTTATATTCAGCGTGACCTTGATAACGGTGTTATTACTGAAGAAGAAGCTCAGGAAATTATCGACCACTTCATTATGAAGCTTCGTATTGTTAAGTTTGCAAGAACTCCCGAATACAATGCTCTCTTCTCAGGCGACCCCACATGGGTTACTGAATCAATCGGCGGTGTTGACGTTGACGGTCACCACTTTGTAACAAAGAACAGCTTCCGTTACCTCCATACTCTTGAAAACCTCGGAACTGCTCCCGAGCCGAATATGACTGTTCTCTGGTCACAGAAGCTCCCGAGAAAGTTCAAGGAATACTGTGCTAAGATGTCTATCAAGACTTCTTCAATTCAGTACGAGAATGACGACATGATGAGAGTTACTCACGGTGACGACTATGCTATTGCTTGCTGTGTATCTTCAATGAGAGTTGGTAAGGAAATGCAGTTCTTCGGTGCAAGAGCTAACCTTGCTAAGTGTCTCCTTTACGCTATAAACGGCGGTGTTGACGAGAGAATGAAGGTTCAGGTAGGTCCTAAGTACAGACCTGTTGAAGGCGATTATCTCAACTTTGACGATGTATGGGAAAAGTATCAGAACATGATGGAATGGCTTGCCGGTCTTTATGTAAATACTCTTAACATTATCCACTATATGCACGACAAGTACAGCTATGAGAGAATTCAGATGGCTCTCCACGACAGAGATGTAAAGCGTTATTTCGCTACAGGTATTGCTGGTCTTTCTGTTGTTGCAGACTCACTTTCAGCTATCAAGTACGCTAAGGTTAAGTGCATCCGTGACGAAAACGGTATTGTAGTTGATTACGAAGTAGAGGGCGAATTCCCGAAATATGGTAACAACGATGACAGAGTTGATGACCTCGCTGTTATGGTTGTACGTACATTCATGGATATGATTAGAAAGCATCATACATACCGTGACGGTGTTCCGACAATGTCTATCCTTACAATTACCTCAAACGTTGTTTATGGTAAGAAAACAGGTAACACACCTGACGGACGTAAGGAAGGTGTTCCGCTTGCTCCGGGAGCAAACCCGATGCATGGCAGAGATACTCACGGTGCAGCAGCTTCACTTTCATCTGTTGCAAAGATTCCTTTCAAGCACGCTCAGGACGGTATCTCAAATACATTCTCAATTATTCCTGATGCTCTTGGCAAGGATATGACAGTATTTGCAGGAGATATTGACATTGACGCTCTTAAGGGTGAATAATAGATGATGAATCCTGATATGCTCGGCAAAACTGACAACCCTGAAGAGCTTGCTGACCTTATCGACAAGCTTATGGCTCAGGGTAGCGGTCATGTAAATATTGCTGCTGATACAAACGGTGAGGGTATGAAAATTGATATGGTTAACAGTACTGACTGCGGTGCTAAAGGTGCTTGTATGCAGCCGACTGAAACTTCAATTGACCCCGATGCCGAAGATTAAGCTATTGACAGGAAACGGTTTTTTGCCGTTTCCTATCTATATAAAATTTTTTAAGGAGGATTATTAAAATGGAAAGCAATGCTACACAGGTTGAAAACCTTGTTGAACTCCTCGACGGTTATGTTGAAAAAGGTGGTCATCACCTTAACGTAAACGTATTCACAAGAGACACACTTCTGGATGCTCAGGCACACCCTGAAAAGTATCCTCAGCTTACAGTAAGAGTTTCCGGTTATGCCGTAAACTTTGTAAAGCTCACAAAGGAACAGCAGGACGATGTTATTTCAAGAACATTCCATGCTTCACTTTAATCAATAAGAAAAGTCCGGAGAAAATCCGGACTTTTTATTATTACAGCATTGTTGCACGAAGTTCTTCGAGGCTGAGCTTTGAAAGATACGACGGGGCAATGTCAAATGCTGTCTTACAGCCTGTTGCTCCCTCTGTTTTCAGACGGCTCAACGCTCTTGCGTAACATATAAGTACACTTGCGGTAAATTCAGGATTTGATTCAAGTTTAAGTGAATATTCAATCATCTGATGAGTTTTTTCACCGTCGCCCGTCATACCGCTTCTCATGACGAAACCGCCGTGATTCATTTTATTGTGAACAGCGTCAAATTCTTCTTCACTGATAAAATTAACAGTTGTGTCGTATTCGTCAAAATAATTTTTCATGTTCTTGATAGTTTCTTCAATTTTTGCGAGGTCTGCACCTTCTTCCGCAACAATCCAGCACTCTCTCTTGTGCTTCTGACGTGTGGAAAGTTCAGGCTGACTTCCTGAACGTACTGCATCCATAGCCTCCTCAACAGGCACTGTGTACTGAATTCCTCTCTTTACACCTTCAACACGTCTGATAGCGTCGGAATGTCCCTGACTTACGCCTTTGCCCCAGAAAGTGTATGTCTTACCGTTAGGAAGAATGGACTCGGCATAAAGTCTGTTGAGAGAGAAAAGACCAGGGTCCCAGCCGAGAGAAATCATAGCAAGGTGACCGTTTTCCTTTGCAGCCTTGTTAACATTTGTGAAATGTTCGGGGATTCTTGCATGAGTGTCAAAACTGTCGATAACGTTAAAAAGTTTTGCGAGTGCGGGAGTCTGTTCGGGAAGGTCTGTTGCACTTCCCCCGCAGATAATCATAACATCAACTTCATTCTGATACTTTTCAGCCTCGTCGAGTCTGTAAACCTTTGCACCGTCCGTAAGCGGTTTCAGTGATGCAGGATCACGTCGTGTGAATATTCCTGCAAGTTCCATGTCGTCATTCTGTCTGATTGCAAGTTCAACACCTTTTCCGAGGTTGCCGTAGCCTGCAATTCCTATTTTGATTTTGCTCATTGGATTTACCTCCATAATATTTTGTACGTTTATATTATATCACAAAATTTTCCTCATGTAAAGAAAAAGCGGACATGAATGTCCGCAATTTTTTATTTTTTCTCAGTCTTGTGGAGAGTTATATTTATTTCGTCAATAAGTTTGGTGATTTCGGAAATAGAATTGTTTATAATTTCGGTACTTGAATTGGTAGTGTTTACGTTGTCGTCGAGTACGCTGAATGCCTTGATAGTCATTTCAAGAATATTTACCATTTGTTTTACGCTGTCTGCATCCATACTTTCATTTGCATTGCAGAACATTATGATATTATTAAGCAGACTGTTTACCTGTCCTGCTTTCTGACTTGTTTTTGAGGTAGATTCGTCAATAGTATTCATATTGTCGGTAATCTTTTTTATGTCACGTTTCAGCTTGTCGGAGAGTTCGAGACATTCGCCTGTGATTTCGGCAAGTTTTTCGTGCTGTGCTGCGAGTTCGCTGTGACGTGCAAGAAGTACTGATTTTGCGTGTACAATACAGTTTTCAGGGGTATTAAGTCCTCGGCATATAGCTATAGCCATATCACGACATGAACGGTATCCGCACGCATGACAGTTATAATTTCTGTCGGCTTCCGTATGCTTGCCCATCATTTCGTAAACTGCGTCAAGCTGTTTTTCCGTAGGAATGGGTGAAGGGTTCATAGGTTTGTAGCTTCTCATAAAGTCTGAAATTCTTAATTCCTCGTCGAACTTTCTGAAAAGCCTGTCCTCACCGCCACGGAAAATACCTGTTTTGCGTCGTTTTTTGGCTTCTTTTTCAACTTCCCTCATGGTAGCCATTACGTCAAAAACAGTCTGTGACGTACCTGATGCAGGACCTACGTTACAGCCGAACTCACATGAAAGAACATCGAATACTTCGGGGTGCTTGTACTCGGGCATACTTGCATACATATCAAGCTCGGGATAGACCTTGTGAACGCCCTCGGACGTTGTAATATTAATGTCGGGATTATGAAGCCAGAGATTGTCTCTCAGTCCGCCAGGACGGGGATAAACCGCACCTACCTGTCCCTGCTGGTCATCAAAAGGATATTCAAAGTCGTGTATAGAATTTGACGGTATTTTTATGTCATTTCTTTCAAAGTACTCATTGAGCTTACTGAATGTAACGTTGTAGTCAACAAGACCTGTTTCCGTAAACTCGGTTTTCTTTGCGATACACGGAGAAAGAACGGCTATAGGATTGGTTCTGTTCATATATTTTTTTATATAAGTCACCGCACAGGCAATAGGACTGTGAATGGGGGAGAGATTTCTTAAAAGTCGTGGCTGGTATATTTCTATGTACTTTACAATAGCCGCACATGGCTGTGTGATGACGTTTTCCACCTTTCTTGCTTCAATAGTACGCAGATGAGCCCATGTACATATATCCGCACCAAAAGAAACGTCATAAATTATACAGCCTTTTTTTCTGAACCAGTCGAGTATACCTTTCCACTGTGTCGGAAATACTGTTTTTATTGCAGGTGTTGCAAGAATAATCATTTTTTCTCTTGAAAGTTTTGACATACAGGCTTCCGTATCGTCTATGTAGTCGCTTGCCCCGTGGTTGCAGGTTCTTACACATTCACCGCACGTAATACATCTGCTCGGGTCAACCGTTGTAACAAATCTTCCGTCGTCCAGCATTTTGGTTATATTTGCTTCGGGAGCAGGACAGTTTCTGACGCAAGCATTACAGCCGACGCATTTTTCAGGTTTTACTATAATTATTTCATTCATATACAAAAAACTCCTTCAAATTATACTTCATTTCAGTTGTCGTCAAGAGCAGCGGCTTGTCGTGCGAGGTCGTCAAGGCTGATTCCTGCTTTTTTCTTTTGCGTATCATCATCAAGGGCGGTGGCTTGTTTGGCAAGGTCCTCACGACCCATCATTTCTTTTTTCGGTTGTTGAGTCATGGGAACCAATTATTCTTCCTGCGTTGTGAGTG
>CAMWGS010000138.1 GCA_947173865.1 uncultured Ruminococcus sp. | reverse complement strand
GCCTCAGCAGATTATCGCCTATACTTACACCCGACGCACCGAAAATCTGATTTTCGTCATATCTTTCGGAGATATTCGAGATATGCACTTCCTCTATGTTAAAAAGAAATGTATAACTCATGGTTATTCCGATTGTAAGAACAAGTGCAATGACAACAACAGCATAAAGATTCATATTACGCCGTCTGCGTCTCATACGCTTTCCGCTGTTCCGTCTTTCAACATTAGTTTTCTCAACATCTTTCATATTTTCTCCATACTGTTCAGGCTCTGCGGATATCACCGCCGAGATGTCTGACAGCTTCTTCTATTTTTTCATAACCTCTGTCTATATGGGATATTCCCGATATTTCAGCAGTTCCTTCCGCCGAAAGTGCAGCGGCAACCATTGCAGCACCACCACGAAGGTCAGTAGCTTCGATATTTGCACCGTGAAGCTTCGGAACGCCCTTTACAATTGCAATTTTGCCGAGAACCTGTATATCAGCTCCCATTTTCACAAGAGCGTCCGTATGCCTGTACCGACAATCAAAAATATTTTCTTCAAAAACGCTCGTACCGTCTGCCGTTACGAGTGTCGACATAAGCACAGCCTGTGCGTCTGTCGGAAAACCAGGATGAGGCATGGTACGTATTCTTTCCTTAACGGCTTTAAGACGTGAGCCGCTTCTTAAATAGATTCTGTCATCATAAGTGTAAATACTGCACCCCGTCTGTTCAAGAACCGAAATAAACGGCTCTGTTTCAGCAACACAGGCATTTGTAAGTATAATTTCACCGCCCGTCGAAGCAACCATTGAAAGATAAGTTGCACAGGCTATTCTGTCGGGCATTATACTGTATACACAGCCGTGAAGCCTGTTTTGTCCTTTAATGACAATACGGCTTTCACCGTCGCCCGAAATTTCAGCACCGCAGGCTCTCAGAAATCCACAAAGGTCACATATTTCAGGTTCACGTGCGGCATTGTTTATAACTGTCTCACCATCTGCCGTAACGGCACACAGGATAATATTTTCAGTTGCTCCCACCGAAGGAAACGGAAGTGCAATTTTTGCACCGTGAGCTTTTCCGAAAGGAACACGGCAGATAATTTTTCCGTAGCTTTCACGGATATCAACACCCATTTTCCTCATGGCCACCAGATGCATATCAATCGGACGAGGACCGAGTTCACAGCCACCGGGAATACTGACGGTACATTCACCCGTTCTGCCGAGAATAGCACCCATAAAAATAATTGACGAACGCATTTCACGCATAAGATTTTCGGGTATTTCGGTTTTACTGATATTCTGCGAATCAACTACGGCAGTATTGTCGGAAAATCTGCAACGACTGCCAAGACCGTTAATAATTCTCGACGCTGAATATATGTCAGTAAGTTCGGGACAGTTATTAAGTACACATTCTCCACCGCAAAGCAGTGAAGCCGCCATAATGGGCAAGGCACTGTTTTTACAGCCCTGTAACCGAAGTTCACCTCTGAGGTTTTTTCCTCCGTTTACTATCAGTTTCTGCATTATACCACCTCACAGCATTTTTTGTATATTATGCTGTGAAGTGATTTTGTGTTACTTTTTGTTTTTGGATTTTTCGTAAAGCTTGTCAATGACCTCAAGAATACGTCTGTTAGTGTCACTGAGATGAAGCTTGGACGCACTGTCGGACATGACCTGAACCTTGTCGGAATCATTGTAGAGTTTTTCTATTTCGGAAATGATTTTCTCATTCGTAACGTCTTTCTGTTCAATGACGACCGCCGCCCCCGCTTTTCCGAGAACCATGGCATTATGATACTGATGATTTCCTGCAACAATCGGTGACGGAATAAGTATTGAAGCTTTTCCTGCCGCTTCCAGCTCCGCAAGAGTGGACGCACCCGAACGGCATATAACCAAATCGGCAGCAGCAAGACAAACATTCATGTCGTTTATGTACTCCGTAATTCTCAGACGGTTGCTTTTCATCGGTATTCCAGCATCTTTCATTGTCTGCGGAAAAGTGTCTTTGCCCATACCGCCGTAACCATGAATATGATTTATACGGAGATTGTTTTTTGTATGCCATTTTATAGTTTCCGTCATGGTGTCGTTTATACAGCCTGCACCAAGACTTCCGCCGAATGACAAAACGGTAAAATCATTGTTGAAACCAAGTTTTTTCCTTGCCTCTGATTTTGTCATTTTGTTTATGTTGCTTCTCACAGGCAGACCCGTGACACTGTATTCAAATTTATCCTTATCCATAAAGTCAAGTGCTTCAATAACGGTAAGCATCACATAGTCCACTTCTTTTGCAAGAAGCTTGTTTGTAACTCCCGGATAGGCATTCTGTTCGTGTATAGCGGAGGGAATACCCATTTTTGCCGCCTTGCGTATAACAGGACCTGCGGCATAACCGCCTGTACCAATCGCAATATCAGGTTTGAAATCTGTTATAATTTCCTTTGCACGCTTTCCCGAAGTGACAAGATAGGTCACAGCCTTTATATTGCGTCCGACATTTTCAAGGGAAATTTTCCTCTGAAAGCCTGCTACCTTTATTGTTTCAAGCTTATATCCAGCTTTCGGAACAAGCTTTGCCTCCATACCATTCGGAGTTCCTGCAAAGAGAAACTCAGCGTCAGGATATTTTGATTTTATAATATCTGCGATTGCAAGTCCGGGATTGATGTGACCGCCCGTACCTCCGCAGGCTATGAGTACTTTCATTCATTCAGCTCCTTTATGCGTTCTGTGGTTCTTGGTAAATACTTTTTTCGGCTGAGGATTGCGGTTTTTCGTTAGGGTAATGACGCTGTTGTGATATATTAAGCATAATGCCCATTTCTGCCAGCTGCATTATAAGTGCAGTACCTCCGTAACTGAAAAACGGTAAACTTATGCCCGTATTCGGCACAAGATTGCTGACAACAGCAAGGTTTACAACAGTCTGTATTCCTATCTGTGTTGTGATACCAACGGCTATAAGCATACCGAAACGGTCTTTACATCTTACCGCTATTGAAAATCCCTCAACCACAAGCAGAAAGAACACTATTATTATTGCCAATGCACCGACGTAGCCGAGTTCTTCACAGACAATAGGAAAAACAAAGTCATTTTTCGTTTCAGGAAGATAAAGATATTTCTGTCTTGAATTTCCCAGACCGAGACCGAAAAGTCCGCCCGAACCTATAGCTATAATTGAATTTGCGGTCTGCCATGTATCGTTAAGAACGTCTGCAAACGGGTCTTTCCATGACTTTATACGTGTTGCAACATAGCTTCCAGGGACAGACGCCTGATAACCTATAACACTTACAGCCGCAATAACCGCACCTGTTCCGAGAAGAAGAAACTGTTTTCTGTTCGCACCTCCGCAGAGAATCATAGCAATAGAGATACTTCCTATAAGTATGATACCTGAAAGGTGAGGCTCAAAAAATAACAACGCCACATAAACCCCCATCAGCAAGGCATATTTTATAATACCCGTTTTGAAGGTATTCATTTTTTTACCGTCTCTTTCCATACTGTATGCAAAGAAAATGATAATTGCAAGCTTTGCGACTTCCGATGGCTGAAAGTTTATAGGTCCTATATCGAGCCACCTTTTAGCTCCCATTGAACCTCCTTCGTCGTTACCTATAATCAGTACAAGTACAAGAAATACAGCACCTATAATATAAAGAAGTCCTGCAATATTGAGTTTTTTCAGAACAGGCAGTTTTACTTTCTTGAAATTATGATAATCCATTTTCATAAAGAAAAACATGGCTATAACACCGACAACGGCGTTTTTTGCCTGATTTTTCGCATAGAAAAGACCGTCGCCGTCATGTTCGCTATAAGCCCACGCATAACTGGCCGATGACATCATAACAAGTCCGACCACAAGAAGAATCATTACATAGGCAAAAAACGAAAGACTTATATCACCCTGTCTCCCTTCACCGATAAATGTCCGGAAAAGTCCGGCGGATTTCTTTTTTTTGCTTTTACGTGTTGCCATTACTTCCTCCCTTGCATTTATTCAGGATTAAAATTTTTTATCTGTCAGAATACCAACAATGTAATTATTCCCAGTATGCCGAAAATAATGCCGGCAAGTGAAAAAGTAATCACTATCTCGTATTCTCCGAAACCGCTCATTTCAAAATGATGATGAATAGGAGTCATTTTAAAAATTCTCTTACCCTGATGGTCGGGGCTTCTCTTTTTCGTATACTTGAAGTAACTCACCTGAATAACAACAGAAAGAGCTTCAAGTATGTAGACCATTGCTACAAGAAGCATAAGCAGATGATTGTGCAGTATAAGTCCTACACCTGTCACAGACGCACCGAGAAACATTGAACCTGTATCGCCCATAAAGCACTTTGCGGGATTGAGATTCCAGAGCAGAAAACCAAGACAACCGCCTGCAAGTGCCATTGTAAAATACGAAATTTCATTCTGCTTGAGAATTGAACAGGCAACAGTAAAGATAAGCATTGATACGAAAGTTACCGAACCGCACAGACCGTCTACGCCGTCGGTAAGATTAACCGCATTTGTAAGGTAAATTATAACAGGTATCATGAGCAGATAGTAGAAGATATTAAGCGGAGGACTCTGCCAGAAACCGAGATCAATGACTGTTGAAGTATCACCGAATCTGTTGAGTGCAAACAGAAAACCTACCGCAAATATCACCTGCAATATGATTTTCTGTATTGGTGTAAGACCGTCGTTGTTTTTTCTTGAAACTTTTATAAAGTCGTCAATAAATCCGATAAGTCCGAAAAGCGAAGCAAAAACTATACACGCAAGCAGACGGTAAAAAGCATAGTGATTTTCGGGATTGGTCATGTCAACCCCGACTTTCCACCTGTAAATCCAGTAACCCGCAATTGATGTTATAATGGTTGAAAGTATGAACATAAACCCGCCCATTGTGGGAGTACCCTGTTTTTTGGCGTGCCACTGCGGACCGTCCTCCGTCTTTATTGGCTGACCGAATTTAAGTTTATGCAGGAACGGCACTATTTTGAATCCCGATATTCCTGCGATTAAGAATGACAGCATAGCTGTAATTAAATTTATTATCCAGAATGACATTAATTCTCACAACTCCTGATTGTTGGTAATTTCCGATTTATGCGGACGGATTAAAGCATTTTAAGACCGTCTGCAACAACCTCACGTTCATCAAAGTGAATATGTCTGTTGCCCTCAAGAATCTGATAATCTTCATGACCCTTTCCTGCAAGTACTATTATATCACCTTTTTCAGCAATTTTCAAGGCATGGTAAATAGCTTCACGCCTGTCTGTAACCACGTCATACGGAACATCACTGTTTTCAAGTCCCGTAAGAATTTCCTTTATAATTTCGTGAGGATTTTCGTCACGTGGATTATCCGAAGTAACAACAAGCATATCTGCATATTTTGCGGCGGCTTCTGCCATTTTCGGACGTTTTGCGGCATCACGGTTTCCTCCGCAACCGAAAAGACATATAAGACGGTTTTCCGCATATTCCCTCACGCTTCTGAGAACGTTTTCAACAGCGTCGGGAGTGTGTGCATAGTCACATATAACCGTGAATTCCCTTCCTGTAGGAATAACCTCGCACCTGCCCTTTACACCGTTATAGGTCTCAATTGCAGATATTATATTTTCAATCGGAATACCAGCCTTCATACAGACGGCAAC
>CAMWGS010000137.1 GCA_947173865.1 uncultured Ruminococcus sp. | reverse complement strand
CGTAAGAAAGTTTCTGTTTACGCAGAGCAGTAAGTAACATAATAAATCCCGAGCTGTTCGATGGGGATTTATCTTTAAGTAATTTCCTGAGGTATAGAATGTTCGTTGACAAGGCGAAAATTAAAATAAAAGCTGGTGATGGCGGTGACGGTGCAGTATCTTTTCACCGTGAAAAATACGTTGCGGCAGGCGGTCCGGACGGCGGTGACGGAGGACGTGGCGGAGATGTTGTCTTTCAGGTGGACGACAACTTTTCAACCCTTATAGATTTCAGATATAAAAGAAAATATGTGGCTGAACGTGGTCAGAACGGTTCTTCCCGAAACTGTACGGGCAGAAGTGCACCGCCGTTGATTGTAAAAGTACCGAGGGGGACGGTTATCCGTGACGCAAAAACAGGCAGAATTATGGCTGATATGTCGTCGGACGAGCCGAAAGTTCTTGCAAAGGGCGGTGCAGGCGGAAAAGGAAACGTTCATTTTGCAACGTCAACACGTCAGATTCCGAGATTTGCAAAGCCGGGTTTCATGGGTGAGGAGTTTGAAGTGACGCTTGAGTTGAAACTTCTTGCTGACGTCGGACTTGTCGGTTATCCGAATGTAGGAAAATCAACGCTTATTTCCGTTGTCAGTGCGGCAAAGCCGAAAATTGCAAATTATCATTTTACTACCCTTACACCCGTTCTGGGAGTTGTCAGGACAGACGAAGAAAAGTCTTTTGTTATGGCAGATATTCCCGGGCTTATCGAGGGTGCGGGTGACGGTGTCGGTCTGGGTCACGAATTTCTGCGTCACGTTGAAAGATGCCGCCTTATAGTTCACGTTGTGGACGTTTCGGGCATTGAGGGACGTAATCCGTGTGAGGATTTTGAAGTTATCAATGCAGAACTTGCTAAGTTTAATGAAGAACTTTCAGAGCGTCCGCAGATTGTCG
This sequence comes from uncultured Ruminococcus sp., assembly GCA_947173865.1. Taxonomy (GTDB): domain Bacteria; phylum Bacillota; class Clostridia; order Oscillospirales; family Ruminococcaceae; genus Ruminococcus. The sequence continues at coordinate 4,761 of CAMWGS010000137.1, read as the reverse complement.
CTGCAAATAAGTCAGATATGGCGACAGAAGAACAGATAGAGGAACTTCGCCAGTATATTGAGGAAAAGGGGATTCCATTATTCTGCATTTCAGCCGCAACTACCAAAGGTACGTCGGAACTTATAAAGAAAGTGTCGGAAGTTCTTGACACCCTTCCGCCGATTAAAGAGTATGAACCCGAACCTGTTCCGCAGGCTGAGCTTGACGACATGGCAGGTGCAGGAAAGAAGTTTGAAATCACTGTCGATGACGGTGTTTACTATATTGAGGCACATTGGATTCAGCCTATTATGCGTACCGTTGACCCCGATGACTATTCTTCGTTGCAGTATTTCCAGCGTGTTCTTATCAACAGCGGAATTATCGCAAAACTTGAGGAAATGGGTATTCATGAGGGCGATACTGTAAATCTTGAGGGCTTTGAATTTGACTTTGTTTACTGATATGGACAGAAAATATTTGACCGAACGTGAAGTTAATCAGTACAGTCCGCTTACGCTTGCTTTTCTCGGTGACAGTGTATACGATACGCTTGTAAGGGCTTTTCTACTGAGTAAGGCAAATATGCCCGTCGCAAAGCTTCATTCAGCGAAGATAAAACTTGTGTGTGCGGAATTTCAGTCGTCTGTTTATGATATTACGGCAGAAAATCTTTCGGAAAAGGAGCTTGCCGTTCTGAAACGTGGACGAAATGCAACGGGTAACACTGTACCGAAACACGCCGAAGCCGTCGATTACCGCAGAGCTACGGCAATTGAATCTCTTTTCGGATATCTGTTTCTGCTTGGCAGAAATGACAGGATAAACGAGTTATTCAATATTATGATGGAAAATGTTTTGCTTGATTTTTAATTTTATTTTTTAGGAGGAAATTGTACTATGAAAAAGGTTTCCAGTAAAGCGAAGAAGATAAAGCCTGTCAAGGCTAAGAAACTTTCGGCAGTTCGTAAGTGTCCGGATATTTTCTGGAAAGGTGCGGGATTTGGTTTCTTTGCAGGTTTTGCAGTTGGTGCAACAATTGTAGCCGTTATTGACTACTACGATGAAAAGCACAGCGAAATCAGACGAATTGAAAAAGCATCTGACGAAAACTATTATTATACAACAGACTAACATTTATTTTACAGTTTACAGATAAAGGAGTAATGAAAAAATGTCGGGTCATTCAAAATGGAACAATATAAAGCGTAAAAAGGAAGCTACCGATGCAGTGAAAGGTAAAATCTTCACAAAAATCGGACGTGAAATCACTGTTGTCGTAAGGGAGGGCGGTCCTGACCCCAACAACAACAGCAAGCTCCGTGACCTTATCGCCAAGGCAAAGGCTAACAATGTTCCCAACGACAACATTGAAAGAGTTATCAAGAAAGCCGCAGGCGGTGAAGATAAAAACAATTACGAAAATATGGTATACGAGGGTTACGGTCCTAACGGTGTTGCCGTAATCGTTGAGTGCCTTACCGACAACAAAAACAGAACTGCAGGCGATGTACGTCATTATTTTGACAAGTTCGGTGGAAATCTCGGCACAACAGGCTGTGTTTCTTTCATGTTCAGCAAGAAGGGAATAGTTGTACTTGAAAATACGGGTCTTGATGAGGATGCTGTTATGGAAGATGTTTTTGACTGTGGCGGTGACGATTTGGACGTTAATGAAGAAACCGTTGAAATCGAGTGCATTCCCGAAAACCTCCACGCTCTCCGTGAGGGTCTTACAGAAAAGGGTTACAATGTAATGTCTGCCGAAATTGAGCAGATTCCCGCAAACTACACAACTCTCACCGATGAGGAACACATCAAGAAAATGAACCTTCTTCTTGAACATCTTGAGGACAATGACGACGTTCAGAATGTATATCATAACTGGGAAATGCCTGCCGAGGAATGATTCATGGTCAAGATAGACAGGGTTGAAACTGACGAAAAGCTTTGTGAAGTTGCGGAACTCGCCGAAATGATATGGCACGAATTTTTTCCCGTAATCCTTTCGGAAGAACAGATTGACTATATGGTTGAAAAATTTCAGTCATATGAAGCAATGAAAGAACAGGTTGCAAATCAGGACTATTGTTATTTTTCGGTAAGCGACAATGACGGTATGTGCGGATATATAGCCGTAAAACCTGAAAAGGACAGCCGTTTTTTCCTTAGCAAGCTTTATCTCAGAAGTGACAGACGTGGAAAAGGCATTGCTTCGGAAATGCTCAGCCGTGTTTTTTCGGAAGCCGAAAAGGCAGGAAAAACATCCATATATCTTACCGTAAATAAGTACAACAGCCACGCTGTAGACGTTTACGGAAAAAAAGGATTTGAAATTATTGATTCGGTTGTGACGGATATCGGAAACGGTTTCGTTATGGACGATTATATAATGGAGTACAGACTGTAATATATTTATCCTCTCTGCAATATAATTATTTGTGAAAATAATTATGGAGAGGATTTTTTATGAATACGGCAGAATTATTATTACTTTCGGCAGGACTTGCGGCTGACGCTTTTTCTGCGTCGGTCTGTGAGGGACTTAAAATGAAAAAAATAAACCTTTCGGGTGCATTTCTTACATCCTTGTTTTTCGGCGTGTTTCAGGCACTTATGCCACTGGGAGGGTATTTTTTAGGTAAACGTTTTTCTGATGTTACCGCAAGATTTGACCACTGGATTGCATTTATACTGCTCGGAATTATCGGCGGAAAAATGCTTGTTGAGTCGTTTGGCAATGAAAATACGGAAGATGCTGTTTACCGTATCAATATCAGGGAGCTAACTCTGCTTTCGGTTGCGACAAGTATTGACGCTATGGCGGTTGGCATAGTTTTTTCTGCACAAAATTCGGATATTGTATTTTCTGTTTCGGTTATCGGTATTGTCACTTTTCTGCTTTCTCTTGTCGGGGTGATAATAGGAAACCGTTTCGGAAGTCGTTACGGAAAAAAAGCGGGAATAGTCGGTGGAGTTGTACTCATAATGATAGGAGTAAAACTTTTTCTTGAGGGAATTTTATGAGAATAATATAAAAGAGAACGCCTGCACGTTCTCTTTTTTTATGGAATCATTCTGCTATTGAGTCAAGTTTTTCTGTACTCATCGGCAAGTCATCTGTTGTTATTGTTTTCGCTTCAATGTACTGTATAGCGAGTGCATCTGAATTGGTTATGCCATTACCGTTATCAACAACGTCTGCATTGATTTTTCCCTGTTCGGAAAGGCTGTATTTGTCGGGGTTTGCAATATACTGCATAATCAGTACGGCATCGTTGATATTTACAACACCGCTTTCGTCTGCATCACCGTAAGCAACATCAGGGCGTATTGTAGATGTGTTTGTTGTAGTAGTTGTCTGTGTGGTTGTAGTTGTTGTGGTTTCGGGTGGTGTACCTTCTTCCCATACGGCTTCGAGTGCTATTCCTGCACCTGCGATTGCACCTTTAATCATGTATGGACTTCCGACAGGATAAACAGTACCGTCTGAGTCTTTCCAACCTGCGAGATATTTTCCGTCCTGAGTTATTGTAGCGGAGGGGGTAATTATTTCGGTATCGGTTTTACCCTTTATTTTGATATTGTTTGAAGCTTTTCCGTCCTGCTTGAAAACTACGTTGTAATCTTTAGCTTCCCATACAGCAGTAAAAGTCACGTCATGACTTGGCATCATATATGTAGGAAAACTTGTTGAATAAATTTTATTGTCGTCGTCACAAAGCCAGCCTGCAATTTTAAATCCGTTACGTGAAAAACGGTTGTCAGCCTGAAGTCCCGTAGTAGTTTTTTCGGGCTGTTCGTATTCCATGAACTTAGCACCTACAACACGGTCAACATCTCCGACCGTATAAGTTATTTTATATATTGTATTCCAGTTTGGAGTAAGTGTAACATCGTGGTCATGAACAATGAATTTTTCCTGTCCTGCGAATGTATTAGTGCCGTCTGTCCAGCCGAACTGAGCGGCATCGTTACGGCTGTAAGCCATTAAAGATACTGTTGCAATCTGTCCTGAGTAGTATTTTGTTGTGGGAAGTTCCTTGGAAGTGTCAACAAGTTCACCGTTTATTTCAACCACATATTCAACATTGTAAGTTGTTTCCTGATTTTTTTCACCCCATATCGGTTTAAGTGTAACATCGTTGCCGTCGGGTGAGCGGAATACATCACCATATGTATATGCGTGAATGTCGTCATAAGTCCAGCCTGAGAAGAAGTATCCGTCACGCTCAAGACTGCCTTCAGGAATTATTATTGAAGAACCCGACTTGACCGTTACGGGAGCAAATACAGATTCGTCCTTGACTGTTGCACCGTCTGATGTATAGTCAAAAGTTATTGTAATTTCTGAAACGATGTCTGCATCTTCTGCCGAAACGGGAAAAGCAGTACTGCACAATGCAATTGCACACACCGATATAACGGCTGTAAACTTGTTTAATAATTTTTTCATAGTTTCCTCCTGTTTAAATGAAACGGTTTTGTTTCTGACTGTATTTATATCCGATTGACGAAAGTTTTGTTTCAATCTGTTCCTGTGAAACGCATAGACTTTTACAAAGTTCTTCAAGCGAACTGTATTCGTCTCTCAGCATGGTGTTTATATAGCTGAGAAGTATTGCGGGGTCGTTTGGTATATTCATGTGTAGATATTCTCCTTTTTGTACACTCTCTTAAATAACTATACAATAATTATTGTATTTTGTCAATGAAATATGGGAAATCCGATATGTGAATTTTTTATAATGAAAACCCAAAGCTAGTCTATTTCTGCTTGTG
>CAMWGS010000136.1 GCA_947173865.1 uncultured Ruminococcus sp. | reverse complement strand
TTCAACCGGTTCTGTGGTAGTAACAGGTGTTGTGGTGGTTTCAACCGGTTCTGTGATAATCGTTGTTGGCGGAGCTGCAACAGAAATTTCATTAATTTCATTTTCTATAATTTCATTATGTAAAATATATTGCAAAGATGCTTTTTGTGTACTGAAAACAATATCTTTTCCTGACTCGTCTTTTGCAGATACAGTACCTATTTCAAGTGTATTATCTTCAAAAATCGGGTCTGTTCCAGAAAGATATATATTAAGCTGTTTTCTTTCAGAGTTGTAACGGTATTCAGAAATTTTTATGTTGTTTGCAGTGTCAAAGCTGAATGAGACATTCTGTATTTTGTCAGTATCGGCTTCAAGTGTAAGACAAAGAGTATTAACATTGTTATCTGCAATAGTTTCAGATATTAATGTAACTTTGCCTGAATTATCAATTTTAACTGTATCATTTATTTCAGAAGCCATTGCACTCATTGAAACAATGCTACTGATTGCCAAAGTGGTAAATATACCAGTCAAAAAATGCTTTATCATATTATACTCCTTTTCTTATATGCTCTCTTATTCCGCACTGATTATTATTGTGGGAAGTTCTTCCGGTATGGTCTCAAACAGTGTATCACTTACAAGTCTCTGACCTTCATTTGTGAGTGCATTGTTTACTCTGTAAAGCTCAACACGTACTGATTCTGGCATTGTCATTTCTGTCATTTGTTCTGGTTCAATCCAGTAAATCCATGTACCGTCTGAAACGTCTGCTATATTTCCGCTGTCAGGAACATCTGCAAGGATTATCTGCTGAGCCTTAAGATTATATTCGTCATCATAACCGCCTACGATATTTCCGTTGTTATCATAAAGAATGACTGTACTGTAAGCCGGATTTCCTTTATATGTTCCTGTGAATATCAGTGAATCTTCAGGAATAATATCTTCGGGGTCGTCGCCATATCTGTAATCCTTTCCAAGAGTACCTATAACATTTGTACTGTCTTCAGAAGTCTTTCTGAAGTCTACATTATCTCCGGTTACTCCCAGAACGTCGATTTCTGAGATTGAAACTGTCGTATTCTCCTGATTAAGAAGTACAAGCTTTATTGCGTCTGCGGAATAGGTACTTATATATTTGTCATCATCGTTTGCAAAATAAACGGTATCACTTCCGTTGAATGTGCCGTTTGCTGTAAGAATCCATTCATTATCTGTCATTACATAAATTTCATAATCTCCTAAAGGAATTCCGTCACCGGCAGTATATTTCAATCCTGTGATTGTCAAATCCTGATTAAAATTAATAACTATTTCAGCGTTGTTATCTTTTACCTGTGGAATATAAACTGTTTCAAGGTCATGGTCAATAGCCTGTTTTGCCAGATTACTCTTTGTCTGTTCGCATGGCATTTCATTTGTAGCATCGTCAATAACTTCATCTGCTATAAGACCATTTGTACTTATACTCCAGTTAGTTTTGTCCATACTGCCATCATGTTCAATCTTGACTGCTTCTGTAGTAAATACTGCCGAACGATTAAGATACTGGTCAATAAGTGTGATTTTATAGAATACAGCACGGTTATTAATAGTTGTAATTGTATCTGTGAATTCAGAACCGGTTGCGAATCCTACCGGAATTTCCTCAATTTCACCGCCCGAAATTGTACAACGTATTACTTCATAACCCAGTATGTCACTTTCAGGAATATCAGCAGAACTGAATCCGAGTTTTACCTGATTTGCCGATTTACCGATTTTTACAGAAACGTCTTTTACAGCAGAAACTGAACATTCAGTACCTAAAACACTTCCCTCTCCTTCAAGTGCATAGATACGTGAATCATCATTTGCGTAGAAGATTGCACGGGTTTCTTTTTCAAACTGTTCTGCATACTTGATAGTTGCTTCATCAGGTTCTTTACCCCAGCGTTTAAAGAATTCAAGAACGTTTTTATTTGCGGCTGCACAGGCAAGACGCATAATACTCTGGTCTTTATCACCGAATGTAAGTTTTATACCATCAGGAGCAGGAGCTAAATCAGGTTTTCTTGAATATCTGTCAACCCTTGCATAGAACAGATTATCAAGCTGTTCATTATAATCTGAATAAGTCTTGTAATTTCTGCCTTTGTCATATGCAAGATGTAACTGCCAATACATACCAAGCTGAGTTGCAATATTTGAACAATCACCTTTTGTTCCGGATGTCACTTTGCTGTAAATATTATCATATTTGAAACGCATACCTGTATTTGTGTCCTTTGCCTGAGCAAGCTGTGCAAAATAGTTGTTTGTAATTTCTGCCACAGCATAGGAACCCTGATTAATACAGTGACCTATTTCGTGAGCAATACCCCAGCCGAAATAATGTCCGCTGACATATCTTCCGTCTTCGTCTGCAACTACAGGAGTACAATTTACCATTCCTCTTGTTTCGTTCCATTCGATTCCTATATGATTTCCTGCTGCATACATGAAAGCACCGGAGAACATACGCTGATAACGAATATTGAGATGACCTTTAGGAATCTGGTCAAGTTCAGAAGGAGCAGAAGCATTAAGACCCTTATGCTGATAGAAAAGGTACATCATATCTTCCATAGACTTCATACTATTAAGAAGAGTCTTTGCACGTTCTTCTGTACTACCGTTGCCAGTACCTGCAAGTATTTGAGGAGCAGGGAGTGAAAGCATCATAGTATCAAGAAGAATATCCGAAGCTCCCAATATACAATTTTTAGCGTCATAGTCATAATCCACATTGCTGTTGCCTGAATCTTTGTGGATTTCATTGTGAAGAGCTTCCATTTCGGGAACATATTTATCAAGTGCCTCTATATATTTAACGGCACGTTCCATACGTTCATTTTCGTCAGTAACTTTATACAGGTCAAGGCGTGGAACTTCTGTACCGCCGCTTACACGTACTGCGTATTTTTCATTTGCATTGTTTCCCTGATACTGAACATACAATGCCCCACCAATTTCAGAACCAATACTTGAACTCTTTTTAGGAATGGTAATAACATTTGCACCTACTTTAAGGTTAGCACCATCCGGTGCAACTCCACCTGATTCGGAATGATACTGTGTCAGAATAAGTCTTAAATTTGTAGCCTCACCGGTGCGTTTTGTATTGCTTCCTACATAAATTGTTATTGTTTCTCCGGCACCGGCAGAAACTCCGAGAGGCTGCCACGCATTAAGCCCGCTGAATCCACGTCCTGTATCCTTTGTAGTAATACCGTTGTGAATTTCAACTGAACTGTTAAGTTTTTCATCATTAAGAATTTTTTCTGCTGTTTCAAGTTCACGGAGTAAAGCAGTTTTATTGATGTTTTCTTCTCCGAATTCATCGGGAGTGTTAACTCTGTTACGTAACTCAACAATAGTTTCATGAGTAACTGTATCCTTAAGAATTGTATGTAAATCATCTTCATACAAGTCCATAATGTCATCCATAAGAGTATCATATTTATAGAAATAAGTTTCAGCAATAGTGATAAGATTGTAAGCCCCGCCTGCCAAATAACGTGCAAGACCAATCTGAACTTTAGTTGCTGTAACTGCATAAGGAAGTTTAAGGACATAATAGGTTCTGCCTTCGGAATCTTTCATTGTTTTTACGGAAGCACTAACAGTTTTATTGGTTCCGTCTTCTTCCCACCATCTTATATGTACATAACATGGATTTGCTCCACCTGTTGTCAGTAAAGCAATAGTATCCATTTTATATGCACTGTCAAAAGTATAAGTAAGACCGTTATTACCTAAATTATTGTAACCGCCGTCGTCCCATGTGGTTTTTGAATAATACGAACCTGCATTGTTGTCAACAGCACCCCATGCGGTATTGTTCTGCTCTGCGTCTAATTCACTGTCTATCATTGAACCGCCGTTTCTTGTAACAGAAACAATATGTGAACTTCCGGGAACACCGTTTTCATCACGGTTAATCATATTGAACTTTGGTACTTCAGCAGGATTCAAATCAGTAGTTTTTGCTGAACAGTGAATGGACTGAGGACTTTCGCCGAGTTCATTAACACCTGTAACATAAATTTCATATTCTGTAAGTGTTTCTAATTCACTGATAGTGTATTTACATTCTTCAATACCTGTAATTTTAGTATATTCTTCATCACTGTTTCTTACCTTGTAATATAAGTTATAATACTGTGTGCCTTTTCCCTTTTTCCAGCTGACCTCAATACCTTTATATATGCCACTTGCACCAACACCATCTGGCTTGTCAGGTGCTTTGTTAGGCTTTGGAGTTACGTTTATAGAATCACAATAACCACTTTTCCATGTACCGTTTATTGACTGTACACTTACTGTATAAGTTTCATAATCTTCTATTTCTTTTCCCTGAATAGTAATTGAATTTAATGCTGTAACAGATGTCTGGATAACTGTGTCACCCTTTTTTACAAGTACCTCATAACCGGTTATATTGACGCAGGGAGCCCAGTTGAGAACAAACTGTTCACTTCCTACCTGAGCGGTCAGATTTTCCGGAATATCCATTTCAGGTTCAGGAATACGGCTTTCCATTCCGTTGACAAATTCAACTTTGCTTATTTCAGCAAGGTTATTGTTTTTCTGCATAGCAGTTATAGTAAGAGTAACTTTTTTGATTGCCACTTGTTTTCCTATATGTATCTGAATATTTCCGTTTTTGTCAATTTCAGCATAAACATTGCTTTCCGAGAGACCATATACTTCATTTATTACTTCTACTTCTCTTGTAACTTCTTCACCATCGTCAATGTATGTAACTTCAACAGTAGCTTTAGCAACAGGGTTATCACTTCCGGTTCCAAGTGTTATACCGTCTATAACTGAATTATTTTTGTTTTCTGAAAAGTCAAATTCCAAAGATACAGGATTTTCTTCTGAGATTGGTGCATTTTTTGAGGGTGAAAGGGATATCACGTCCTCACCGCAAAGCATTTTATCAATATCTCCGTTTACAGTGGTATTTTCCGAAATTTTAACATCTACAATGTCAGGCGAAACAAATTCTTCTACTGACGCAACAGTATCTTTTTCTGTGTTATAGCTTTTTGAGAAAAATGTTAAGTCAATCAGATTTGTCTCACCGTCATGATTCAAATCTGTTATACAGTTTTCCGGAAGAGTGTTTCCGTCAATAACATCTATAAGAATATCTTTATCATCATCATCAATATCCCCGTCCCTGTCAACGTCACCAATCAGAATAACGCCTGAGTGAAGACTGCCTTTTTCGTAGGAATATCCGCCGCAGAAACCAGTTGTGATTCTGACTGAATACATTTTCCCATGTACATCTATATCCTGACTGTAATCTGCAAAACCGTCTGCTTTAACTGTAATGGTATATTTACCGTCTGCAAGATTACTGAAGCTGATTTTTCCTTCAGTCGCATCTCCGACAGTAACAGTATTTTTTTCAGAAAATCCATTATCACCTTTCAGTGTAACTTCAAATTTGGTCTCACCAATCAGCAGTGCTGACCCTAACGAAATATCAATTCTTCCAGCGGATTTTGAATTGACATCAGTAATAGTCTGGATAATATCCGAAACTTCCTCAGCAAAGCTTACAGTACCAGAACAACTGGATATCATAGATAATGCTAGTAAAAAAGCTATTTTTTTCTTTAAATTACGTTTTTTAATTTTGATATTCATAAAGACAATCCTCTCCGATTCAACAATTAACTTATATGCCTGTACAATGTATTAT
>CAMWGS010000135.1 GCA_947173865.1 uncultured Ruminococcus sp. | reverse complement strand
CAATAGGAACAGGTGAAGCGTTAGCATGGGAAATAACCGGAAACAATGTTACTATGCATATCGGTTCTTCCGATAACATAACAAATGCCGTTATCGAATGGACTGACGAAAATCATTTTAATCTTATATGGGAGAACGGAACGACAGAAAGATTTTCACCGGAAAGTGCTGAACTTCCGACAGGAAAATATATTGCTGAATCTGAAAAGGGTGTCCGTTACTACAACTTTTTTGACGGCGGTGGAAATTATGTTGACAGCTCAACAGGAACAGGCTCGGCGTTTGCATGGGAAATAAACGGAAATAATGTTACTGTACATATCGGTGCTGCCGATAACACAATCAATGCCGTTATCGAATGGACTGATGAAAATAATTTTACTCTTATATGGGAGGACGGAACAATGGAAAAATTTTCACCAACCCGTGTTGAAGTGATTAATGGTATAACTTATGTTGACGGTATTCTCATAGTAAACAAAACCTATTCACTTCCGTCAGGCTATAATCCTATGGGACTTACTGCCGAAACTCAGAAAGCTTTCAGTGAAATGTCTGCCGCAGCATCACGTGACGGTTTATGTCTTTGTGTATATTCGGGATTCCGTTCATATAGTTATCAGCAACAGATTTATAACAACTATGTTTCGATTTATGGTCAGGCAACAGCCGATACCTTTTCTGCACGTGCAGGACATTCGGAACATCAGACAGGTATGGCTATTGATGTGAACTGTGCTGACGACTCTTTTGAAGGCACGCCTGAGGCGTTGTGGCTTGCCGAAAATTCATGGAAATACGGATTTATAATCCGTTATCCGAAAGGAAAACAGCATATTACAGGATATAAATACGAACCTTGGCACATTCGTTATCTCGGCAAAGAAACGGCGGGAAAAGTTTACCGTTCGGGACTTACACTTGAGGAGTATCTCGGAATTGATTCGGTATACAGATAAGATGTTTTGATAAAAATAAAGGGGGTTGACCATGACTTTTGAAAAAAAGTTTGAGCATTATCTTTCAAGAATCGAAAGAATACGGGGGCAGATGGAAGATTTTACGGAAGAAGCCACAAAAACTGCTTTGATAATGCCGTTTTTTTCGATTTTGGGGTATGATGTCTTTGATACAAATGAATTTATGCCTGAATTTACGTGTGATGTTGCTACTAAAAAGGGCGAAAAGGTTGACTATGCCATATTAAAGGACGGAGAACCGATAATTATAATAGAAGCCAAAAGAGCAGGAATGAAATTACAGAAGCAACAGCAGGGTCAGCTTTTCAGGTACTTTTCTACAAACCGTTGCAGGATAGCTATACTGACAAACGGAGTGATATACCAGTTTTTCAGTGATTTGAATGTTCCTAATATAATGGACGACGAGCCTTTTCTTTCATTCAATATTTTTGAAGATGACCCGTCTATATATATTTCGTCTGTGAAACAATTCTGTAAGGAAGAATTTGAAATCAAGAACATTATTTCAAAAGCTGTTTTTCAGAAGTATGCGACGGTTGTTGAAAAAACACTGAAACAGGATTTGATGAATCCGAGCGACGAGATTGTGAAGTATTTTCTGTCAAGACCAGAAGTAAAAACAGGAAACCGTATAACTGCACAGATAATAGAAAAACACCGTGAAACAACAAGGCAGGCTATGCAGAAAGTTTTCGGTGTGAATATAAAGGAAGTTGCGGACGAAAGAGAAGATTATGAAACTGACATTATTTCCGAAAATAATGAATTAACGGAAATGCAGTCCGTTCAGTCAATATCCGAAAAGTTGCAGAACGTCCTTAAAGGTCTTATTCCCGACTTTTCGGCTATTTCCGAAGATTCTGCCGATTACTGCCGTCTGCACATATATACTTCTGCAAACAGAAAAATCGGAAATATAAAAATACTGAAATCCGATTTTTCAATACAGTGGAAAAAGACGGGAAATCAGGAACTGTATATTCTGAAATCGGAAGATGATATAAAAAATTACATATAATAATATGAAAGGAAGCTGAAAATGAAACTTTTACAGTGCTATATTGACAATATCATAACTACTGCCCTTATGGAAGATATAAATTATATCGACGCAGCGGCAGACAATCTTATTCCTGAGGAACACAGAAGCTCCGCATATTATGTGGCAAAGGATACAGGTGTTATGTGCGGAATTGAAGTTGCAAAGCGTGTGTTTGAACTCGCAGGCGGTGATGTTGATTTTAAGATACTTATGAAAGACGGTACAAAGGTTAAGAAAGGTGATATTATTGCCGAACTGGAGGGTAGTACTCTTACGCTTTTAAAGGGTGAAAGAACAGCTCTGAACCTTTTACAGCATATGTCGGGAATTGCCACAGCTACCAATAAATGCGTTGAACTTGTTGCAGGTACAAAGGCATCTGTAACCGATACAAGAAAGACACTCCCCGGTCTGCGTGCGTTGCAGAAGTATTCCGTGACAGTCGGCGGAGGAAAAAACCACAGATTCAATCTTTCAGATGCGGCTATGCTTAAAGACAATCATATTGATGCTTACGGCGGTATTACTCCGGCAGTTACCGCACTCCGTGAAAAAATCGGTCATACGGTCAAGATTGAAGTTGAAGTGCGTACACTTGACGAACTTAAAGAAGCTCTTGACAACAAAGTTGAAATAATCATGCTCGACAATATGACAAATGATGACATGAAAAAAGCCGTTGAGATTACAGACGGTCGTGCATTGCTTGAAGCTTCGGGAAATGTTACTGCCGAGAATATCCGTTCGGTAGCTGAAACGGGAGTTGATATAATTTCACTCGGTGCTTTGACACATTCTGTAAAGTGCTTTGATATTTCCATGAAAATAAACAAGTGATTTATTATAGCTGTCCTGAATTAATTCGATACTCATAAAAAAGTTTAAGCCTCGGAGCAATTATTGATAACTGCTTCGGGGCTTGTTTTTAATATTCGATTACTCGCATAAATAAGAATTTAGCACATTACTCAAAACCCATAGCAGCTTTTACATTGTGCATTTCTTTTGTTCCTATAAGATTTTCTAAAAGAGTGAATGCAACCTCTGGTGCAGTTTGCGGGCAATACGAAGTAATGATATTATTAGTTTTAACAACAGGCTCATTAACAATTTCTACACCATATTCTGCAAGCTGTTTCTGTCTTTGTCCGTTATTCAGATGATAAGTGGTAGCTTTTTTTCCTGTTAAAATACCACTATAGGCGAGTGCAAGAGCTGCAACACAAACTGTTGCAATTATTTTGTGTTGACTGTTGAACGTATTAATAATATCAGATAATTCTTTGGAAAAGGCTTCTTCATAAAACCCAAACTCCTCAAAACCGCCTGGAATAGTTAACGCATCATATTCGTCCACACAAATATCTTTTAATAATACATCAACAGTTACAGGAACACCAAAAGCACTAATAACAGTTTTTTGGAATCCACAAGTGATTACTTCAACATCATAATGATAATCATGTCTTGCCCATCCCATAACATCAACAAATACACTTGCTTCCATTGTTTCAAAGCCTTTTGCAAGGAATAAAAGTATCTTCATTTTTTTTGCCTCCGAATTCCGATTTATATTAGTAATAATTATACATCAAAGCCGATGTATTGTCAATGGAAATGCCATAGCACTTTTGACTGAAAATCATAAGTGCTATGGCGAAAACTTCTTTATGAGCGTCCGTCTTAATTTGGGGCAGTTTTTTTTGTGGCATATAAAAGTATTATCGCATATAATAATACAAACCACAAAAGGAGGTTATTTTTATGTGCGGAATTGCAGGAGCTATAAGCTTTAAGGAAGATATGCGTGAGGACATGAAAGTATATGAGAATATGCAGCACGCACTTCTGAGGAGAGGTCCTGACCAGAGGGGAATTGTACTTACAAAGGAATCGGCTCTTATCCATACGAGACTTGCCGTTATAGATATTCCAAACGGCAGACAGCCTATGACTTTCGGCGACTTTACTGTTGTATATAACGGTGAACTTTACAACACAGACGAAATACGTCGTGAACTTAAAGAAGATTTTGAATTTGAAACACATTCGGATACCGAAGTTGTACTTAAAAGCTATATAAAATGGGGTGAAAAGTGTCTTGATAAATTCAACGGCATATTTGCATTTGCGGTATACAATCAGAAACAGAAAAAGCTTTTTCTTGCCCGTGACAGAATAGGTGTAAAACCGCTTTTCTATTACATGAATGAAAACAAGCTTATTTTTTCCTCGGAAATACCCGCACTGCTTGAACACCCTGACGTACCTCACGAAATTGATGAGCAGGGTGTGGCGGAACTGCTCCTTATAGCTCCGGGACGAACTCCGTCATATGCTGTTATAAAAGGAATAAATGAAGTGCGTCCGGGCTGGTGCGGATACTATACACCGAACGGTCTTGAACTGCACGAATACTGGAGACTGAAAGCGTATGAACTCCATGAAACTTTTGAACAGACTGCCGAACACGTCAGGGAGCTTGTTCTTGATTCTATACGCCGTCAGCTTGTTTCTGACGTTCCCGTTTGTACTTTTCTCTCAGGCGGACTTGATTCGAGTCTGATTTCTTCGGTTGCTTCTGCCGAAATGAAAAAACAGGGTAAAATCCTTGATACATTTTCGGTTGACTACCGTGATAATGACAAATATTTTCAGAAAAGTCACTTTCAGCCGAACAGTGACCCCGAATACATTCAGTGTATGGTTGATTATCTTGGTACAAATCATCACTGGACAGTTGTTGACACGCCTGAACTTGTAAACGCTCTTTATGATGCAACGGAAGCACGTGGACTGCCCGGAATGGCGGACGTTGATGCGTCACTGCTTATATTCTGCCGTGAAATAAAAAAGCACGGTACTGTTGCATTGTCAGGAGAATGTGCCGACGAACTTTTCGGCGGTTATCCTTGGTACAGGGATAAGGACATAAGAATGACAGACGGCTTTCCTTGGGCTCAGAGTACGGATTACAGAAAGAATTTTCTTTGTGACTACTATGCGGAAAAGATAAATGCCGAAGAATATGTATACGGTGCTTACAGAAATACTGCCGACTATGCAATGAAACTTCCGTCAGACAGTCCGCTTGAATACCGTATGAGAGAAATGACACAGCTTAATTTTCACTGGTTCATGCAGACGCTTCTTGACCGTAAAGACCGTATGAGTATGTACAGCGGACTTGAAGTTCGTGTTCCGTTCTGTGATTACAGAATAGCAGAGTATCTTTATAATGTACCGTGGGAGTACAAGGACTATCAGGGCAGAGAAAAAGGTCTGCTCCGTGAGGCAATGAAAGATTGGTTGCCCGATAAAGTTCTTTGGAGAAAGAAAAGTCCTTATCCGAAAACGCATAACCCTGCGTTTCTTGATGCGGTTACGGAAAGACTTTCCGCTGTTATGGAAGAAAAGGACAATATTCTGTTTGAAATTGTCAGACGTGATGAGCTTGAAAAACTTCTGCGTCATGAGAACCATGTTCAATGGTACGGTCAGCTTATGAACTTACCGCAGACAATAGCTTTCTTTATTCAGCTTGACCACTGGTTGAAACACTATAAAATAAGACTTGTTTAATTAAATTATATTCACGGTTAAGCCTATAAAAATTAGTCTGAATGTATTGACAAACAAGATTATTAATGTTATACTTTACTAAGTGTTTCATTGAGAACATTAATAAAATAACTGATTTT
>CAMWGS010000134.1 GCA_947173865.1 uncultured Ruminococcus sp. | reverse complement strand
AAGAAGATATATGGGTAAGACCTATGCCGGATAAACCTTATGTCATAAATCTTAGTAACAATAATTTTTATTACTATAAATATAAAATGCATCAGGAAAATCTTTCAAAA
Source organism: uncultured Ruminococcus sp. (assembly GCA_947173865.1). Classification (GTDB taxonomy): domain Bacteria; phylum Bacillota; class Clostridia; order Oscillospirales; family Ruminococcaceae; genus Ruminococcus. The sequence continues at coordinate 5,729 of CAMWGS010000134.1, read as the reverse complement.
CAATTTGGAAGATGGTATAAAGAAATTCATGGTGGAGGTAAGACAGTATGTCTTTTGGGAATCAGAGCCTCGGAATCTTTACAAAGATACAGCTCAATTGTGAATAAAAAATACGGATATAATGGAACTTGCTGGATTTCAAAAATGTTTAAAGATGTATGGTGTGCTTCTCCGTTGTACGACTGGACTACAAATGACATATGGACGGCAAATTATAAATTTGATTATGAATACAATCATCTTTATGACCTTTATTACAAAGCAGGTCTGAAACCTGACCAAATGCGTGTTGCTTCGCCTTTCAATGATTATGCCAAAGACAGTCTGCATTTATACAGAATTCTTGAACCGGAAACATGGATAAAACTTCTTGGACGTGTGCGTGGAGCAAATTTCACTTCTATATACGGAAGAACCACAGCTATGGCATATAGAAATATTAAACTACCGGAAGGTCACACATGGAAATCATATACAGAATTTCTGCTTAATACATTACCTAAACGTCTCAGAAAAGAATATGTAGAAAAGTTCAAAACGTCCATAAAATTTTGGCATGAAACAGGTGGGGGGCTTTCAGAAGAAACCATACATGAACTGACTGAAAAAGGATACAAAATAAAGCGAAATGGTGTATCAAATTATACACTTGACAAAAAATCAAGAATTGTATTTATTGGTAAAATTCCTGATGATACAGACAATATTTTATCTACTAAAGAAATCCCCAGCTGGAAACGTATGTGTATCTGTATACTCAAAAATGACCACGCATGCAAATCAATGGGTTTCTCAGAAACAAAAAAACAAAAGGAACGAATTGACAAAATAAAAAGAAAATATAAAAGTCTGGAGGAACTATAATTGAAATTCATAAGTCCTGTATATAACGTAAAAGCTGTACCTGTTGAAAAAGTTGTTCCTAATACATACAATCCTAATTCGGTTGCTCCGCCTGAACTTAAACTATTGTATGACAGTATTAAAGAAGACGGATACACAATGCCTGTTGTTTGCTATTATTCTCAGAAAGACGATTTATATGTAATTGTTGACGGATTTCATCGCTATCGGGTAATGATAGAACATAAAGATATTTATGAACGTGAAAACGGAATGTTACCTGTTTCAGTAATTGATAAACCTTTAGCAAAAAGGATGGCAAGTACAATACGCCATAACAGGGCAAGAGGTTCTCATAACGTTGACCTTATGAGCAATATAATAAAAGAACTACATGATTTGGGACGGTCTGATGCATGGATTTCAAAACATTTGGGTATGGATAAAGATGAAATACTGCGTCTAAAACAAATAACAGGACTTGCTTCCTTGTTTAGAGAAGTAAAGTTTGGTCAGGCATGGATTCCGGAAGAAGAATTAACTGAATCAATAAATACTGATGTCATAAAACAGGAAAAAGAACTGCAAACAATAGGATAAAAATATATTTATTTATATTAAAAACCGTGTATAAAAATATCTATAGGTATTTTATACACTATCTAAATGTGAAAAAGATACTCTTCCACTGGAACTCTTTGCTGATTTATTAGAGGTTGAAGAGTATTCAGATTGATTAGACGAAAAAAGAAAATAACAAAATAATGTAAAAAACTACCTATCAGTTATGAAGCTGACAGGCGGTTTTGGTATTATATATTGCAATGCAATACAGTATATACACCTGTAATACAGGGCTTTTTTAGCTTATTTTCGCCTTGTGAGTTTCTGATACATCTTCATGAGGTCGGCGTAGTATTATAAAAGGATATTACGACACAGAAGCCCACAGCTATGCACTGGCATATAATTTAAAATTCAACCCTCTTGATGACTTAATTTATGGTGATGCAAATAATGATGGTAGTGTAAATATGCCGATAATGTATCATTGCAGAAGTATTTGTTTGGTAATGGCTCTGTAGGTTATTAAGCAGACCTCACCAAAGATTGTATTATTGATTCTTTTGACATGGTGTGTATGCGTAAAATGATATTAAATCATCAATAAATAATAAAACATATATTACACATGAATACATTGTATTGTATGATATGATATAATAAATACAAAGCGAAGCAGAGAGAAGGGAAACGTCCTTTTTTTTGGATAACATATAAAAATACATAAAATGGTTTATACTGAGTAATTGTAAACACCTTGAATTTCACGTATCGTATATAATTTGTGCTTACTGAAATAGTGTACAGGCGTTTTTTTGTCTGACCGCTGTTTTCTTGGTGGAGTATCAATAATATATGAATTAGTATCGCTTACAACAATCAGAACGTTACCGACACTTGTCTGCTGTCTAACTTCATCATCAAAGAATGTTATACGGTAGTTTAAATCTGTACTTTTTGTGTAAATATAGCTTTCTCTCTAATTAATACCGTCAATGTACTTGTCAATTACTTCTTTTGTTTTTTCAATATTATATAATAATAAGCTTTTTAATTCCTGCAATTTACTTTTAACCTTATCTCCTGACAGAGTTTCACGAAATTCAGCTGGTTTTACCGAAAGCATAATATCACCTGTTGCGTGCATAATTTTGACTTTGTAACGAATTTTCCAACGTTCTAATTGTGTTTCGCTTAGTTCGGCTTAAATTACGTGTTAGTACTACGAACGCTCGTAAGTACGCTGTCTTTCAGTTCTTCTGCCTTTTAGTAGTTGTCAACGACTACTATTATTTTGGAGGACGGCTGTTTTTTTGCTGTTATTCGGCTCTCTTAGTACTCTGATAGCTGTATGTTCGGTTTCATTTACGGTATCGTATATATCCTGATGCAAGCTTTTACGAACTTCAACAAGCTGATTTCTGTTTACTGCCATTTCTTCTTTTCCTTTCATATGTGGGTTATTTAGCAACTATATCATAATTAATGGAAAAAATTCAAGCGTCTGTATCAAATCTGACATATAATGCTTTTGTATCAAAACCTGAAAAATCTATTTAAATTCGGGATTTTATATTTTATAATATAAAATATCAATAGTACCGCTGGAAAATATAATGATACTTCTACCATTAAAAATTTTCAGAATCGTATGAATTGTTATGCGTATGCTTTACAGACATATTATACAGGAAATGAATACTACCAATTATATCCTGGGGAGATTGGTATTGGTAAGTCTTATAGTGATTCTTATACTGCTAGTAACTGGAAAGACTTAAAAAGTTATTATGGTATAATGGGAAATGTTATAGAAAATAATGCAAGATTGCATCAATCTGACGATTTAAATTATAATATGGTAAAATATTTAGAGTTCGTGGAAAATCAGATGAGACGTGATGCTATAGTTATGAATAACACCATAGTGAAATATAATAGTATTACTAATGTAGCTGGAAGCGTAATAAAAGGCTATCTGCCAAATGTCAATGAATCATATAATGTATTTATACCACCTGACGATTATGATGAAAATAACAAAAGATTTATTGCTATGATAGGCTATGTTAGTGGTAATAATGCTTTTGATGAATATACAGCATCTATGCATTATTATGTTAGAAATGGTAATGGGACTTGTGGTAATCCTAGTCATAGAGGTACCTGTAGTATATGGTCACATAAAATGGGTAATAACCCTGTATCTATTTATAATGGTAATACAATTCTGTGCGATTATACGCTTTATGACAATGCTTATAAATTTTCAAGAGGGAATAATATTTCTATCTATGCTAATACCGATTTAGTGAACTTTTATAGTATAACTAAAGATACTAATGTATATAATTCGTCTTTTGGTTATGAACATAATGACAATAGTACTGGTACTCAATATTTTGCTTCATAAGATGGGATTTCAATATGAAAAAGAAGAAAATTATAACAATAATTTCTGCACTTACTATTGCTTGCTCTTGTGTTAATATGCCAGTGTCAGCAATGGAAATTACAGTCTCCAGCAATCCTGAGTTATGGGAAAGATTTCTGAAATACGACCTTTGTATTCTTCACTATAACTCGCTTACTGACGAAGAAAAAGAACTTTGCAGGTTTATATTTGAAACAGAACTTAATTCAGAAGATACTATAATCTGTAAACGTGCGAGACGCACGCTTGACGGTTATGATGTCGGACGACGTGCCACTCTTGAAGATACTAAGATTTACGATAATATTTTAGACATGAGTTATGATTGTTCTCGTGGTCAGCGTAATTTGAATAGTTATAATTATTTAGATATTGTTCCTGATATAATGCATATCGATTATGATAATTATTATAATGAATATTGGATAGATGGCGATGGGACAGAAAAGATACTTACCGATGTTTGCAATGACTATTATTTGTATAAAAAGTATGATAGTGGTATTTGTATTGAATCTACTGAAATTAAAAAGTCTGTTATTAATATGGGGTGTATAGCTGATGATAACTTTGTATACAAAGTTGGTTCAGATGATACATTGTATGTGTGCAGACCACTTGATTACACAGCGGTATCTTATATAATACCTGATGAAGTGGATGGTATGCAAGTTGTAGGAATATGTGGAAGAACTTTTAAAGATTGTTATATGTGTGAAGAAATTATATTCCCTGATACTTTGAAGTACATTGAATCTTATGCATTTGAGAATTGTAATAAAATCAGAAATATTTTATTACCTCATAATATAAAGGCAGTAGGTTCATTTGCTTTTAAAGACTTAGATTTAGATGAAGTCAATATGGACTGTCCATATGCTCTCATAGACAGATTAGCTTTGGCTTTTTCAGAAGTAAAAAATCTCTATATCAATACAAAATCTGTTAGTAGCTTTTTATTTGAAAATAATTGTAAGGTTACTTTGGGCGATGATGTTGTAAAGATAGGTTCAGTCTTTTCTGACGCTACGGTTATGAATGATTCGGATGTTATTATACCTGATACAGTTAAGATTATAACCAATGATTTTTTTGGTAGATTTGGTAATGAAAGTAGACTTGGTTCAGACATACTTATACCAGATAGTATAGAATTATTCGGAACATATGAATATTCTGCTACAGGTAAAACAAATGAACCATGGGCAGAACCAAAGCAATCTTATATTGCTGTTTTAGACAAGGAATGGTATTTATCCGATGATACTATAATATCTGGTTATTACGGCACAGAAGCACATAGCTATGCAGTTTCTCATAATCTTGTATTCAATCCTCTATACGATTTACTTTTTGGAGCTGCAAACGGTGACGGTAAAATAGCAATTTCTGATATGGTTGCATTGCATAAGTATTTGCTTAATAATGGCTCTGTCGGCTATGGAGCAGATATGAACAAAGACGGTAAAATAGATGTATTTGATATGGTATTGTTGAGAAAGCAGATTATTGAAAATAATTAATTTATAAATATAGCCGATGTTTACAACTTAATGTAAGCATCGGTTTTATTTATTAAGAATGTTAAACTTTGATGAGGATAATCACACTGTATAAGCTACTCTGAACGCAAGGGCATTATACCCTGACTGCTCCCTCGCCGACCTATACGACGAATTAACAATGCCCCCTGAACTCCGTAAGGCACACCAACAGAATGACTTAGCCGTGATGCAGGCTTACGGTTTCGACAGGAAGATAACAGAGAGCGAGTGCGTGGCGGAACTCATGAAACTCTATCAGAAACTCACAGGGGAATAAGCCAAAAAAGCCGTGTATTACAGATGTATACACTATATTGTATTGCAATACATCATAAAAAAACGCT
>CAMWGS010000133.1 GCA_947173865.1 uncultured Ruminococcus sp. | reverse complement strand
ATGCTCAGCTTCAAATCCGGAACCTACACCAACATATTCTAGTACCGCAGCCGTTACCACTGAAACTACAACAACAGAAACTACAACATCTGAGACCACGACAGAAACCACAACCACTGAAACAACAACTTCCGAAACTATAACGGAACCCACTACTACAGAAACTATAACAATTACTGTAGCTGAAACTGATAACAAGGAATCTGCTTCCCAGACAACAGGAGCATCAGCAGAATTTTATTATTCAGGTGAAGAAACAACCTGTATTTATACTTCTTCAGGTGAAGTAATTGCGGAAATTGCTTCGGGTCAGATTGTTGATGTAAGAAAGATTGAAAACGGTTACGGACTTGTTACAATTAATGGTGAGGACGGCTGGATTGATATGAATTCAATGACTGTTGCAAACTGTTTTACCGAGTCTGTAAGAGGTGATATTAACAAAGACGGTGAAATTAATCTCTATGATATTTCACTTTTGAATGAGTATCTTAAAAGCCTTAAATTTCTTCCCGAAGGCGTTTCAATTCTCAGCAAGTCTGAAATTGAAGCTGCCGACATAAACGGTGACGGAGTTGTTGACAACGGAGATGTTATTGAATATCTCTCATTTATATGTAATTAATTAGGAGGACGCTGACTGAATGGAATGGACAGAAGTAAATATTTATACAACAACACCCGCAATTGAACTGCTGTGTTCAAAGCTTGAAGATATCGGAATAAAAGGTTTTGCTATACGTGATTCGGAAGATTTCAATGAATTTCTTGAAAACAAGAACGGTCAGTGGGATTACATTGACGACGACCTGATGGGACTTTCCGAGTGCGAGACCTGTATTACCGTTTATCTGCCTGACAATAATCAGGGTTCGGATATGCTTTCCGCTATACGTTCAATGCTTGCGGAAGTAAAGTCCGCCGATGCTGATAACGCTTACGGACGACTTGAAGCCGAACTTTCAAGTATTCGTGAGGAGGACTGGGCTAATAACTGGAAACAGTATTTCAAGCCTATCAGTGTAGGTGAAAAGCTTGTTATAAAGCCGTCATGGGAAGAATACAGCGGTGACGGAAACAGAAAAATTCTTGAAATAGACCCTGCGTCCAGTTTCGGAACAGGTCAGCACCATACAACACGTCTTTGTCTTGAACTTCTTGAAAAAAGTCTCAGTGACGGTGACAGGATTCTTGACATGGGCTGCGGAAGCGGTATACTTTCAATAGGGGCTATGCTTCTCGGAGCTGAAAACGCCGTTGCAGTTGATATTGACGAAAATGCTGCGGCAACTGCGACGGAAAATGCAGAAAAAAACCGTATTCCGAGTGAAAAGTACATAACATATTTCGGTAACATTCTCAGTGACGAAAAACTTGCGGACAGGATAGATGCAAAGTATGATATTATTACCGCAAATATCGTTGCAGACGTTCTGATAGCTATGAAAGATTATTTTGTACGCTATATCAGGGACAACGGAATTCTTATCGTTTCGGGAATCATTACGGAACGTATGGACGAAGTTATTGAAGCAATTGAATCAGTCGGATTTGAAAAGACCGAAGTCAATACAAAAGAAGGCTGGGCAGCGGTAAAGTTCATAAAAAATTAAATCTGAAAGCCGACGGAAAATACCGATTTTCTGTCGGCTTAATTTTTTATTTATGTTTATTACAGTTTTTGTTGACAAAAATAAAAATTTGTGATAAAATATATATATCATGCTGGATGTGATGTGTGCCTCTGAAAGAGGTTAAAAATTATATAAATAAGGAGAATGATTGAATTGGCACTTTTTAAGAAAAAGAATCAGCAGGCTGAACCGGAAAAAAATCCGGCACAGGAAATCAAAACAAAAGTACTTGAATGTCTTAACGAAAAACTTAACGGTAATCTTTATGACGATTGTGTAATTATGCCCAGAGGTTATACTATTGATGTTCAGATTGGCAGACGTGATGAGAAAGACGGAGTTAAGCTTCTTCAGGTCGTATTTATCGTGAGAAACGATGATTTCGACGAACCGCTTCTCGACCCCGTTGATGCTCAGGGTACTACAGACGACGAAGCTGTAAAAATGGCAGTTGAAATTTTCTACGGCGGTGTATGGCATCCTATTGACCAGTTACTTTCAAAGAAAAATCCTATTCATATTTCTGTAAATTACCTCAGACAGCACTATGACTTTGATATGTATGCACAGTCAATTGTAAGAATCGGTATCAAGGAAAAACAGCCCGTAATGCTTATGAATTACATCAAGTCTGAAATTCCTAAGTATCTCGGTTCAAAAAAATATTACTGGGTAAGAGTTTATCTCTCAAAGTTCAAGGACAGAAAAATTGTTGAAGTCCGTGTGAACGGTTCTGTATGTGCCGAACTTTCACGTTTCTATCAGGCTTATGTTGACGCATGGAACAGTGCAGATACTTTCATGTCTGAAAAGCAGTATGCTATCTTTGTACAGCGTGAGGACGACCAGTGTCCTGAAGTTTACAAGAAAGAGCATATTGTTGACTGTGCAAAGCAGTGCATTGAAATGATGGAAAACTGTAATTCACATGAGGAATATATGGAACTTGTAACAAAGCTTGAAGAAATTACAGGCGACAAGAATCTTGCTTCTGAAATCAGAATTTTTGTTCCTGAAATCCTTGCAAAGCTTACTCTCGGCTATCGTGAGGGAGACAGCCTTTTCCTTATCGAAGGTGAATCACAGATTGAATTCAAGAAAACTCAGCTCCGTTCTTATTTCTATCTCCAGCAGGTAATTCTTGAATATCTCAGCAAGAAGCCTGAGCAGGAGCGTGTCATGAAAATCGTTACAAACAGTGTTGCTTTCAGAGAACTCAAAAAAGCACACGAACAGGGTCACGAACCTAAAGACCTTTATGTTCCCGGTACATCTTACAGAGTAGGAAACGACGATTACAAGGTCTGGTAAAAAAATACGCCTGTCCCTGCCTGATTATTTTACAGGTCGGACAGGCTGTACTTTTCAGAAGCGAATAATTTTTAAGGAGAAATAATATGGAGAATCTCAAAGCAAGATTTCATCTTCCGGGACTTACAGGAAATTTCAGACTTAATATGGTACTTCTTACCATGCTTGAAAACTGTCCGCAGTATTTCCGTGAAGGTGTTGAAATAGCTTCATGCTACGGTGCTTTTTCACCGTCGTTATGGGCGGGAGGAAGGGCTCTGACAGGCGGTGTAAACAGTCCCGACCAGATTAAAACCACTATTCTTGCTCTTAATGAGCGTGGAATACCACTGCGTTTTACTTTTACAAATCCTATTGTCAGAACACAAGACCTTGCTGACCCTTATTGTAATATGGTAATGCAGTTAGCCGCAAACGGTATGAATGAAGTTATAGTCAATTCGGATATTCTTGAGGATTACATACGTGAAATGTATCCGATGTATAAAATAACAAGTTCCACCTGCAAGAGAATTACAGACCCCGAAAAGCTTCATGACGAACTTAACAAGGATTACAGCCTTGTTGTTGTGGACTATGATTTCAACAATAAATGGGACGTTCTTAAAAATCTTCCTAACAAGGAAAAGTGTGAATTCCTGCTTAATTCGAGCTGTTTCCCGAACTGTCCGAAACGTGCAAAGGAGTATGAGACAGTCGGTCTGCATCACATTCGGTATAATCAGTATCTGCACGAAAATTCAAATGAACCGTTTAAAATGACTGAGGCACTTGACGAGTATTTCAGTTGTCCCGCTACACGCAGACTTCCTTTTGAAGCACGTAATCTTCCGCATCATATCAGTCCCGATGCAATATGGAATGAGTATATTCCAAACGGTTTTAATCAGTTCAAGATTGAGGGAAGGGGAGCAGGAAAACTCAGAGTTATTGAAAGTTATATGTATTACCTTATAAAACCAGAATACCGTGATGAAGCATATTTTATGTTTATGCACAATCTCGAACGAAACGGCATTGTGAAAATTGACAATATATAATTCATATAATTTTAAAGGAGGAAAACCAATGAAGAATCAGCTTTGTATCGTGCTTGACTTCGGAGGACAGTATAATCAGCTTATTGCAAGACGAGTGCGTGAATGCGGGGTTTACTGCGAAATAAAGAAGTTCGATACGCCTATTGAAGAAATTAAGGCACTCAATCCTATGGGAATTATTTTTACAGGCGGTCCTAACAGTGTTTATGATGAAACTTCACCGCATATTTCAAAGGAAATTTTTGAAATAGGTGTTCCGATTCTGGGTATCTGCTATGGCTGTCAGATTGTTGCTTACACTCTCGGCGGTAAGGTTGAAAGCTGTACAAAGAGCGAGTACGGAAAGATTGAAATTTCAAGAAACAATGAAAGTCTTATTTTTAAGGACATTTCTGAAAAAAGCGTTGTATGGATGAGCCATACAGATTATGTAAGTCAGCTTCCCGAAGGTTTTTATGTTACTTCAAAATCTGATGACTGTCCGTGTGCTTCATTTGAAAATCCCGATAGAAAACTTTATGCAGTACAGTTCCACCCCGAAGTTACTCACAGTGAATACGGAAAACAGATTCTGCGTAATTTCCTTTATGAAGTCTGTGAATTTAAAGGAGACTGGGTTATGGACGACTTTATTGACAGTACTGTTGCAAAACTCCGTGAGCAGATAGGTGACAAAAAAGTTATACTCGGACTTTCGGGCGGTGTTGATTCGTCTGTTGCGGCAGGACTTTTAAGCCGTGCGGTAGGAAAACAGTTAACCTGTGTTTTCGTTGACCAGGGGCTTATGCGTAAGGACGAAGGAGACTTTGTCGAAGAAACTTTCACAAAGCTTTTTGATATGAACTTTGTACGCATAAACTGTCAGAAACAGTTCCTTGAAAAACTGAAAGGTGTTTCCGACCCCGAAAGCAAGCGTAAGATTATCGGTACGGAATTTTATAGTGTTTTTTGGAACAAAATCCGTGAAGAAGGTACTGAAGGTTTCTTTGCACAGGGTACTATTTATCCTGACCGTATCGAATCAGGTAAGGGAAATTCCGCAGGTCATGGCAGTACCGCAGTAATAAAAACTCATCACAATATGGTACAGATGCCCGAAGATATAAAATTTGATGGCGTTATTGAACCTCTCGGCGACCTCTTTAAAGACGAAGTTCGTCAGGTAGGCGAGAAACTTGGTATTCCACACGAACTCGTATGGAGACAGCCTTTTCCCGGTCCAGGTCTGGGTGTGCGTATCATAGGTGAGATTACCGAAGAAAAAATTAAGGTATTACAGGAAGCCGACGCAGTTTTCCGTGACGAAATCAGAAAGAGCGGTATAGAAAGCGAACTGAAACAGTTCTTTGCAGTTCTGCCTGATGTAAAAACTGTAGGAGTTATGGGCGACCACAGAACTTATGACCATCTTATTGCTATCCGTGCAATAACTACCGACGATTTTATGACTGCCGACTGGGCAAGAATTCCTTATGACGTTCTGGCAAGAATTTCAAACCGTCTTACCAATGAAGTTGAACACGTAAACAGAGTAGTGTATGATATTACCTCAAAGCCTCCTGGAACTGTTGAGTGGGAATAAAGTGAATTATCCCGAAAGCCTTTTAACGAAGCTTTCGGGACTGTTTTTTCAGAAAGGATATTAAATGGAAAAGGAAAAAATAATCCGTCTTATTCCGAAGAAGAAAAAAGGTTTGTTAAGACTGATATTCAGTCGTTTGTTTATAATAGGTATTCTTATTTTGTTTCAGTTATTCATGCTTTTGTCGATTTATGCATGGTTTTCCGAGTATTTTCCTCATTTCACAGCTTTGCAGGGGTTATTTTCTTTGATTATGGTTATATACCTTTTCAACTGTGATATGGATTCAACGGCTAAACTGACGTGGCTTTTTATATTTATGATATCGCCCGTAC
>CAMWGS010000132.1 GCA_947173865.1 uncultured Ruminococcus sp. | reverse complement strand
CATTATTTTTTCAAAACGTGCACCAATAGGAAATGTTGTTATTTCCTCAAAAACTTTATGTATAAATCAGGGATGTTTAGCTTGTATTTCAAAGAAAGAAATATCAATTAAATATTTTTATTTTGCAATAAGTGTATTTACTGACCAATTTAATATGTATGGAGCAGGAACTACCTTTAAAGAAATTTCAACTAAAGATTTTTCAAATTTTATTTTACCATTGCCAACATTAAAAGAACAACATAAAATTGTTGATTATCTTGACAAAAAATGTTCCGCAATAAATTCAGACATTGAGAAAAAACAGGCACTCATAGAAAAACTTACAGAATATAAAAAATCTCTCATTTATGAGGTTGTGATGGGAAAGAAAGAACTTTGATTTTTAAGGAGGTAAAACAATGATAACGGTAAACGGCGAAAAACTCGATTTTTCGGGTACAGTCACAGAACTGCTTGTAGTTCTCGGATACGGTGAAAAACGTGTTGCGGTGGAACTTAACGAAAATATTTTACCAAAGGCAGAGTATGAAAATACTTCTGTTTCGGACGGCGACAAGCTTGAAATAGTACGTTTTGTAGGAGGGGGCTGATAATTATGATACCATCAAAGGAAGAAATGTACAACGCACTTGCTGAACGTCACGGTGTGGATTTTCAGAAAAAAGTGTCGTCTGCATCTGTTACAGTTTGCGGAATCGGCGGACTTGGTTCAAACATATCAATTTCCCTTGCCCGTGCGGGAGTGGGAAAGATTCACATTATTGACTTTGACAGGGTTGACATATCAAACCTCAACCGTCAGCAGTATTTTCCCGAACAGCTCGGAATGTACAAGACCGACGCTCTCAGAGAAACGCTTTCACGCATTGCACCGTACTGTGAAATTACTGCGGACTGTGTAAAGCTTGATGAAAACAATATACCTGAACTTCTGAAAGACTGTGATATTATCTGTGAAGCATTTGACAATGCCGAAGCAAAAGCGGTACTGGTTAACTGTGTACTGGAAAAACTTCCTGAAAAATATCTTGTTTCAGGTTCCGGAATGGCGGGCATTGATTCTGCGAATACTATAAAAACACGCAGGGTTATGAAGAAGTTCTATATCTGCGGTGACGGTGAAAGCGACGTTGCTGACGGAACGGGACTTTATTCGTCTAGGGTAATGGTGTGTGCAGGGCATCAGGCACATACGATACTGAGAATAATTTCAGGAAAATATGATGTATAAGGAGAATTTCAAATGAATAGTAATGATAAGTTTATACTGGGCGGACATGAGTTTAAATCAAGGTTTATACTTGGTTCGGGAAAATATTCGCTTAATCTTATTGAAGCGGCAGTCAGATATGCGGGTGCGGAAATAATAACACTTGCGGTACGCCGTGCAAACTCAAAGGAACATGAAAACATTCTTGACTATATTCCATCGGGTGTTACACTTCTTCCGAACACCTCAGGTGCAAGAAATGCCGACGAAGCTGTAAGAATCGCACGTCTTGCGAGAGAACTGGGGTGCGGTGATTTTGTTAAAATCGAAATTATGCGTGACAGTAAATATCTTCTTCCCGACAATAAAGAAACAGTAAAGGCTACTGAAATTCTTGCAAAAGAGGGTTTTGTGGTAATGCCGTATATGTACCCTGATTTGTACACTGCCCGTGACTTAGTAAACGCAGGAGCAGCTTCTGTAATGCCTCTGGCTTCTCCTATAGGCTCAAACAGGGGACTTTCAACAAAAGATTTCATACAGATTCTTATTGACGAAATTGACCTGCCTGTTATAGTTGACGCAGGAATTGGCAGACCGTCACAGGCTTGTGAAGCTATGGAAATGGGGGCGGCTGCTGTAATGTGCAACACTGCTCTTGCGACAGCAGGTGATTTGCCGTCAATGGCTGAGGCTTTCAGACAGGCAGTTGAAGCAGGCAGAAAAGCATATTTGTCGGGACTCGGACGTGTTCTCACAAGAGGTGCATCTGCTTCTGATTCACTTACGGGATTTCTGCACGACTGAGGTGAAAATAATATGGAAAATAATTATTTTATTGATTCGGACAAGCTTTCCGAAAGTGCTTTGAAAAGAAAGCATGAACTTGAAAATAATCTGGCTGTCCGTAAAAATCACATGGAGTATATGGACGGTATGGAACAGATAAAGTCTGATATACGTGGTAAAGTTTTGTCGGCTATGGAAAGCTATGACTATAATTCATATACGGCAGACGACGTTAAATCTGCTCTTGAACATGAACGCTGTACAATTGAGGACTTCAAAGCACTTCTTTCACCGTCGGCAGAGCCTTTTCTTGAACAAATGGCGGAAAAGGCACGTCTTGAAACAAGAAAACATTTCGGAAATACTGTATATCTTTTTACACCTCTCTATATAGCAAATTACTGTGAGAATTACTGTGTATACTGTGGTTTCAACTGTTACAATGACATAAAACGTATGAAACTCAGTATGGAACAGATTGAAAGGGAAATGCAGGTCATTGCGGAAAGCGGAATGGAGGAAATTTTAATTCTGACAGGTGAAAGCCGTTCAAAGAGCGGTATTGAGTATATAGGTGAGGCTTGTAAGCTTGCACGTAAATATTTCCGTATGGTCGGGATTGAAATTTATCCTGTAAATACAGATGATTACAAATATCTTCACGAATGTGGTGTTGATTATGTTACGGTTTTTCAGGAAACCTATGACAGTGACCGTTATGAACAGTTACACCTTATGGGACACAAGAGAGTTTTTCCGTATCGTTTTGAAGCACAGGAACGTGCTTTGATGGGCGGTATGAGGGGTATAGCCTGTTCTGCACTGCTGGGGCTTTCCGATTTCAGAAAAGACGCTCTTGCAAGTGCGTTGCACGTCTACTATTTACAGAGAAAATACCCTCATGCCGAAATATCACTTTCATGCCCGAGACTGAGACCTATTATAAACAACGATGAAATAAATCCGCTTGACGTTCACGAGAAACAGCTTTGTCAGGTACTCTGTGCTTACAGGATTTTTCTGCCGTTCTGTAATATTACGGTTTCGTCGAGGGAAAGCAAGAGTTTCAGAAACGGTATAGTAAAGATATGTGCAACAAAAGTGTCGGCAGGTGTTTCGACGGGTATCGGTGACCATGAAAGCAAGTACACGGGAAAGGAGAGCAGTTCGGCAGAGGGTGACGAACAGTTTGAGATAAATGACGGAAGAAGTTTCAGGCAGATGTATAATGATATGTCCGACGAGGGCTTACAGCCTGTGCTGAACGATTATCTTTATGTTTAAGATTATATGTGTAACTGACAGGAATCTTTGTCGGGAAGATTTTCTGACGAGAATTGAAAAAATAGCGTCTGCAAAACCCGACAGAATAATGTTTCGTGATAAGGACTGTAAAGATGACGACTATGTTAAAACAGCTTTTAAGATACTTGAAATAAGCGATAAATATGGTGTATCGTGCAGTATGTACAGGAAGTTTGAAAAATTCAGTAATATTCACATGACAATGCCGATGTTACAGCATATCCGATTATCAGATATGAATTTTATTAATCTTGCGGGTACTTCTGTTCATTCGGTTGACGAGGCTGTAGAGGCTGAAAAAATGGGTGTTGATTACGTTATAGCAGGTCATATTTTTGAAACCTCATGTAAACCTGATTTAGCTCCCAGAGGACTTGAATTTTTAAAACAGGTTTGCAATGCGGTAAAAATTCCTGTTTACGCAATAGGTGGAATAAATGCGGATAATATAAACCTTGTTGCAATAGCAGGAGCGGACGGAGCTTGTATAATGAGCGGATTTATGACGTGCGAAAACCCTGACGAATATATAAAGCAGTTAAGAAAGGAAGTGACAGAAATTGAAGTTTAATAAAGATATGCTTAGCCTTTACGCAGTTACCGACAGAACACATCTCAGCGGAATCAGCCTGACAGAAGCGGTTGAGCAGGCTATACAGGGTGGTGTTACCTGCGTACAGTTGCGTGAAAAGAATATAAGTTTTGAGGAGTACGTTTCAAGAGCGGTGGAAATACGTGAAGTTTGCCATAAGTACGGTGTACCGCTTATAATTAACGACGATTACAAAGTTGCTTTGGCAAGCGGTGCAGACGGTGTACACGTTGGCATTGATGATACGGAAGTTTCCGAAATAAGAAAAAACGTCGGAAAAAACTTTATAATAGGTGCAACTGCAAAAACTGTTGAACAGGCACAGAAAGCACAGGCGGACGGTGCGGACTATTTAGGTGTGGGAGCTGTTTTCCCGTCACCTACCAAAACAAACGCTGTACGTATTACTCCTGAAAAACTGACGGAAATCTGTAACAGTGTAAGTATACCTGTTGTTGCGATAGGCGGAATAAGTCTTGAAAACGTCCATAAAATAAAAGATTGCGGACAATCAGGCATTGCCGTAGTATCAGCGTTGTTTGCACAGATGGATATAAAACTTTCGGCAAAATGTCTGAGGGCAGGGTTATGAAAAAGAAATTTAAAATAATAATTCTGGTGATTTTTACATTTATATTTCTTGTGCCGGTTAAAGAACATTACAGAGACGGCGGAACGATTAAGTATAATGCAATATTATGGGGCGTTACAAAACATCATGATATGACATTTGATTCAGACGGAAATCACGGATATAATACTGGTACAACTATACGAATACTTTGTTTTGACGTGTACAGCGATTACCCGAAGTTTGTCCCCATACAGAAAGGAGTGTAATAATTGAAAAAAGTACTTACAATAGCAGGAAGTGACAGCTCAGGCGGAGCAGGTATTCAGGCGGACATTAAAACAATGACTATGCACGGAGTTTATGCCATGAGTGCCATAACTGCCCTTACTGCTCAGAATACTAACGGAGTGCGTTCAATATATCCTGTAACACCTGACTTTCTGAAAGAGCAGATAGACATGGTTTTTGAGGATATACGTCCCGATGCTGTAAAAATCGGTATGGTATCTTCTCCTGAACTCGCTGAGGTAATTGCAGAAAGACTTGTTTTTTATAAAGCTGAAAATATAGTCACTGACCCCGTCGCAGTTGCTACAAGCGGTTTGGAACTGAGTACGTCCGAAGCTTATGAGATAATAAAAGAAAAACTTTTCCCGATTTCTATGGTGATTACTCCGAACATTCCCGAAGCTGAACTTATTTCAGGAAAGAAAATAAAAAATTCGAACGATATTATGAAAGTGTCCAAGTATATAGCGGAAAAATATAACTGCCACGTTTTGTGCAAGGGCGGTCACAGTAAGGAATCAGCAAAGGATTTTCTGTATATCAAAAATAAAAGCATGATATGGTTTGATGGCAGAAAGGTTAATAATAACAATACACACGGCACAGGCTGTACATTGTCAAGTTCGATTGCGTCGAATCTTGCAAAGGGTTACACTCTTGAAGAAAGCGTCAGACTTGCAAAGGAATATATAACTTCCTGCCTTGGTGCCATGCTTGATATAGGTCACGGAAACGGACCTTTAAATCACATGAAAGGACTTGAAAAATGAAAAATTACAGTACACAGATGGAAGCCGCAAAAAAGGGCATAATCACTCCCGAAATGAAAACAGTCGCCGAAAAGGAGTATATCTCTCCCGAAGAACTCTGCGGATTTGTTGCAAAAGGTGAGGTATGCATACCATGCAACATAAATCACAAGTCAATTTCACCTGAGGGAATCGGTTCACGTATGAGAACCAAAATAAACGTTAATTTGGGAATATCGGGTGACTGCAACAACTACGAAAACGAAATGAAAAAAGTTGACATGGCTGTGAAATTCGGTGCGGAGGCAATAATGGATTTGAGCAACTACGGTAAGACAAATACTTTCCGTAAACAGCTTATAGAAAAGTCACCTGCAATGATTGGTACTGTTCACATGTAAGATGATATCGGTTATCTTGAAAAAGACATGCTTTAAATTAATGCTGAGGAT
>CAMWGS010000131.1 GCA_947173865.1 uncultured Ruminococcus sp. | reverse complement strand
CCGTGTAACACCTGGTCCGTCCTCGACTTTCGCCCGCTATGAACCTGCAAGGCGGTTTATAATCTACGATTTGCCAACGTTGGGAATACCTACAATCCTCAGCCTTACAGCCGCACCTGTCATGCCGTTTTTTGCACGCTTGTCCATAAGTTCCTTTAAAACTTTTGTTTTCACCGTCGGAACAAAAGATTTAAGCCCTTTACCTAACTTACAGTCAACCGCAATGGCAGTCACACCGAGATTTCCGAAATAGCTAATCCATTTCAGAGTAGCTTTTTCATCTGCCAAATCACATTTATTAAGAATTATAATACGTGGTTTTCCTGCGGTCATTCTGTCCATTTCAGGATTACGGCTGCTCAGCGGTGCTCTTGCGTCAACAACTTCCGCAACAGCATCTACAAGTTTAAGGTTTGCGGATATAAGCCGTCTCGTCTTAGCCATATGCCCAGGAAACCACTGTATCTGTTTCATGTCGGTATTATCCAATGATAACCCTCCTTATTTTCATTCAACAAAACCGAAAGAGTCAAGCGGAGAAATACGCATGACAACTTTTCCGTTTATATTCTTTACTGCAACAAAACCGATTTCAGAAGAACGGCTGTCCTTTGAAACCTGCCTGTTGTCGCCCATAACGAAAACATATCCTTTCGGAACAGTCACGGGATATTTGCCCGTGAAAGCACCCTCGTCCATATGGGTAAGACCTGTTATATAGCTTTCATCAAGCATTTTTCCGTCAACATAAACCGCACCACGTTCAAAATCTATGTCAATAGTCTGTCCCTCAACCGCAACAACTCTTTTTACAAGAGTTTTTCTGAGACCTTTTCCGACATCAAGACTGCCGTCGTCATTAAGTGTAACGGAATCAGCCGCATATACAATCACAATATCGCCCTGTTTTGCAGAATTATACCATGCTGTAGTAATAAGACGGTCATCAGGCATAAGGGTATTTTTCATGGATTCGCCGTTAACGGTAGCAACACGGAAAACATATGTAAAAATAAGCGTCATCAAAAAAAGTGTAATAAACGCCGTTTCAATAAATGAAACAATATCTTTTAAAGCTGTGACAAAAAATTTTTTTACTTTGTTATTCATTGCCGTGTTTATATGAATCACCAAGATATTTGAATTTACTTAAAGGTGCATATCTTACAACAGCCTTTCCATAAATCTGGTCTTTCTTTATAAGACCGATATCGGGATTACGGCTGTCGGAAGAACCGTTTCTGTTGTCGCCCATTACAAAGAAATAGCCCTCGGGAACAGTTATCGGATAGTCAAATACACCGCCGTTTCTGAGTTTTTCCTTTATGTACGGCTCGTCAAGTGTTTTTCCGTCTACAATGACATCGCCCGTTTCGGGAATTATTTCTACCGTCTGACCGCCTGTTGCAATAACACGCTTTATAATACATTCTTTCAGTGAAGAAGTGTCAATATTTCTTTCAACGATGTTATTGTTTTCGTCAAGAAGATATGCCATATCATTATCTATAACAACTATATCTCCGTATGAAATATCAGTATATACAGTAGTCATAAAAATTCTGTCATTGTCCTGAAGCGTATCTATCATTGAAGTACCGACAACGTTTACAGGGTGCAGAATATAAGTAAAAATCATTACAATAACAAAAACCGTGATTAAGGTAGATTCAATGATTTCCACGATATCACCGAGAAGCTTGTTTCCTGATTTATTTGTTTCGCTTGGATTTATTTCAACATTTTCTTCCATAGTGACACCTCATAACATAAAAATTGCAAAGTCCTTTCCGCTGACGGAATAAGACTTCATAATATTAGCAAAAAAGGGACTTCAAGTCCCTTGCGGAGATAGACGGGACAGGCAGAATGAACTGCCTGAACCCAGTCATCAGCCTTTTAGCGTATCTGTTCCTTAACCTTAGCAGCCTTGCCGACTCTGTCTCTGAGGTAGTAGAGCTTAGCTCTGCGAACTTTACCGTGTCTTACAACTTCTACCTTGTCAACAGCAGGTGAGTGAACGGGGAAAACTCTCTCAATACCGCAGCCGTGGGAAACACGTCTTACAGTGAAGGTTTCGCTGATACCGCCGTGCTTCTTGGCGATAACAGTACCCTCAAAAACCTGAATACGGCTCTTTTCGCCTTCCTTAATCTGTACGTGAACCTTTACAGTGTCACCTACATTGAATTCGGGAACGTTTTCCTTCATGCTTGAATCGCTGATTAACTTGAGTGCATCCATTTTTATTTCCTCCTAAAATTTTCGGACATTCTTGTTATGGACAACAGCGGACTGTCCGGTTTAATGTCTTACGGCATTAACTCCCGTCAGCAAAAACACCGACGGATTTCAAATGCTTTTATATCATATCACACTTTGAAAAAAAATGCAAGTGTTTTCATGAAAAAATTTCATTATTTTCGCAAAAAATTCCTGTACGCCTGATTTTCGCCGTTTCAAAAGGCATTTCAGAAGACTTTTTCAGTGCCTCAAAAAAGAGTGATGGATTATAATTTGTCTGAGTTCCTGCGGGCAGTCTCATCACCATATCAACAGATTTTTCAGAAACTTCAAATGAAATAATTTTCATGTCTGGTTTTATGTCAACTGTCTTTATACCTTTTTTTGTCTTTTTTTCAATAAGAATCTGTTCCTGATTTATGAGACTTTTTATATTGTTCATGAGTAATTCGGGACTGTCAGTAATAAGACTGAAACTGTATTCCGCATTTGTGATTGCCGTTATTTTAAGTTTCTGTTCTGCAACAGAAATAATTTTCATACCGTCGGGCATAACTGCATTAAGACGGTCACGTACTTCATTCGGCGGTACTTCTTCATTAAGATTGAAATCAAGTATTTCACAGTCACTTTCATAGCCTAAAGACAAAGCAAGGGCAAAGGAAAAATATGGGTGGGAGTGAAAGCCTTCCGTGTACCATATCGGAAGCCCTGAACGCCTGAAAGTACGGAGCATACAGCGGTTAAGGTCGAGATGTGAAATATACTTTGCACGGTCTTTTTTACTGAATACTGCTCTTAATCTAATCAAAACATCTTCCCCCTATCTCCTTGTTTACTCCACAGCCTGAACATTTCAGACGACAGTGCGGTGTAGTAACTGCTTCATGAGCGGTTTTGTTTTCACGGACAAAAAATTCATGTGAAACATAATAATCAAGATGACCCCAAGGAAGTATTTCGTCATATGAAATACGCCTGTTTGCATAGAATGAGGGGGCAACTCCACATTCTTCAAAAGCTTCAAGCCACTTGTCAAAACGGTAATGTTCGCCCCAGCTGTCAAACTTACAGCCTTTTTTCCATGCAGTGTAAACAACATCACACAGACGGCGGTCACCTTTTGCAAGAACAGCCTCCAGAATACTCACGTCAGCGTCATGATAACTTACTTTTACTCGTTTCTTATTGACAGAATCAAGAAGAAGTTTCTGCTTGTGTTCAATCATTTCTCTTGTGTCCTGCGGTTCAAACTGGAAAGGCGTGAACGGTTTCGGCACAAAAGTCGCACAGCTTACGGAAATCTGCACTCCCCTGCCTTTCGGACGATTTTCCATAGTGTAAAACAAATCAATTATACGCTGTGCAAGTTCAGCAATACCTGTAATATCCTCATCTGTCTCGGTCGGCAGACCCATCATGAAATAAAGCTTTACCGACGAATATCCGCCCTCAAACGCAATACGACAGGTATTCATTATTTCTTCTTCGCTTACGTTCTTGTTTATAACGTCACGCAGACGCTGAGTACCTCCTTCGGGTGCAAAAGTAAGACCCGACTTTCGTATTTTCTTAATTTTTTCAAGAAGTTCTTCCGAAAAATTGTCCACTCTGAGAGATGGAAGTGACAGATTAATTCTTTCACCTGCTGTATAAGTCAGAAGTTTTGTAAGCATGGGGTCTATTTCAGAATGGTCACTCGTACTCAGTGAAGCAAGCGAAACCTCGTCATAGCCTGTATTTTCACAAAGGCACTTTGTCTGTCCTACAATAGTATCAGCGTGTTTCTCACGGAAAGGACGGTAAATAAATCCTGCCTGACAGAACCGGCACCCCCTCAGACAACCTCTCAGTACCTCTACTGATACACGGTCATGTACTATTTCGGTAAACGGTACAACAAAATTTTCAGGATAATATACCTTGTCAAAGTTCTTTATTATACGTTTTTTAACTGTTTCAGGAGCGTTGTCCGTAACTTCAAGACGTTCAATTGTACCGTCGTCCTTATAGTGAAACTTATAGAACTCAGGCACATAAATTCCCTCTATATTACAGGCTTTCCGCAGAAATTCCTTTCTTGACGCACCCTGTTTTTTCATTTCGTGGTATAAATCCATAAGTTCAAGGTTGACTTCCTCACCCTCACCCAGAATAAACAGGTCAAAGAAGTCCGCAAGCGGTTCGGGATTACATACACACGGACCTCCCGCAACCACTATCTGCGTGAGTTCTTCTGTACGGTCACGGGCAAATATAGGTATTCCTGCCAAATCAAGCATATTCAGAACATTTGTGTATGAAAGTTCATACTGCATTGTAAAGCCGATAAAGTCAAAGTCTTTTATCGGGTCAAGACTTTCGAGGGCATAAAGCGGAATTTCATTTTCACGCATTATGTTTTCAAAGTCCTCAGACGGTGCAAAACATCTCTCACACCAGTAATTTTCCCTTTCATTCATAAGAGAATACAATATTTTCATACCCAGATGTGACATACCAATGTCATAGGTATCAGGAAAACAGAACGCAAAACGAACGTCTACCTTTGATTTGTCTTTTATAACACTGCCAACTTCACCGCCTATATATCTTGACGGTTTCTGAATATCAAGCAGGTGTTTTTCTATCTTTTCCCTTAACATTTATTCCTCCATACAAAGTATTTTCATTATCTCACTGCTTACATAATATTCTTTTTCTTGCGGAAGATTTTTGGCAGTAAGAATATTTTTGTCCCTGAGACTTTTCAGATATTTAACATTTTCTGTAATGTCGGTTATCTTTACTATCCACTCATTTATATAGTGGTCAATCATTTTCCCACGAAGTCCGAGCTGAATCGCTCTTATCTGCTGTGGATTGCCGTAAATATCACGGTCGGGGTCAAACTGACACCTTACATTTGATTCGGAAACTTTTTTCTTCCATTCATCATATGAAATACCCGTATTCTCATGATATGACGAAATAACGGCATTTTTCAGAATTTCCTCAAAACCCTCTCTTGTTATGTCAATTGCAAGTATATGCTCCTGATTTTCCTTTTCCGCCCAGCCTGCACGGTACATCATCCAAAGAAAAGACGGTTTAATCCATGTCATACGCTCCCTTTTGAACGACTTACCGAACGTGCCGAGTTTTACCGCTTCACAGGCTATACGTTCATTGAAAGCCTGATATACCCTTATGGTTTTATCATCATAGACTGCCTTTATTCTTTTCATAAAATATTCTCCGCACTGAATTTTTTCGGCATGAAATCTGAAAGTTTATACACTCCGTCTGAAAGTACAATCATAAAATCGTCATCACAGAATTCGGAAAGAACTTGCAGACACGCTCCGCACGGAATACATGGCTTTGAAAAGTCACCGTCCGAACTTCCTGCAACAGCAATAGCTTTAAAATCCCTGAAACCCGAAGAAACAGCTTTGAAAACTGCTGTGCGTTCCGCACATATTGTCATTGAATACGACGAATTTTCTATATTACAACCTGTGAAAATCTGTCCGTCCTTAGTAAGAAGAACCGCACCTACTTTAAAATGACTGTAAGGTGCATAGGCTTTTTCGGCGGATTTTACCGCCATGGCAAAAAAATCGGCATTTGTCATTATATCACCCTAATTCTTTCCTACTTTACGCTTTTTTCCATCGGGAGTCATTACATATGTATTATCAAGCTGTGCAGAAAGATTTCCGACAACTGATTGTCTGTACTC
>CAMWGS010000130.1 GCA_947173865.1 uncultured Ruminococcus sp. | reverse complement strand
AAAAGGATTGCTCTTGTGGGTGGAAGTTTTTCCGCTTCTGTAACGCATCAGGTTATCAGTGATATGCTGAAAGAGGAATATGGCTGTACAACATTCTACATGACAGACGAAATCGGCAAGAGCGGTACATTTAACCCTAACAGTATCAGTGACAAGTCTAAGGAATTTCAGCAGAAACTCAAGGAATACAAGATTGACGCTGTAATTTCCGGAAACTGTGGCTGTGGTATCTGTACGGTAAAGGAAACAGGCAACGGACTTGCGGCAGAATATGCAGGTATTCCGGCGGTTGTGGTAGGAGCAGAAGCATTTATTCCTCAGATTGAGTCAACAGGATACAACAGAGGTGTACCAGTTGTAAGGACGGCTTCATATCCCGGAGCATTTGCAAGCGATACAACAGAAGTACAGCAGAAAAAGGCTCGTGAAACTTTATATCCACAGATTGTAAAAGCCCTTACTACACAAATCACTCAGGCAGAAAAGGACAGAATCGCAGGAGATGTTGCCGGTGTAAACTATGATGATATTGTCTTTACAGGCTCACATGAACGTGTCCAGCAATTCTACGAGGTAAACGAAATGTCCGACGGTCTTACTGTTGTACCTCCTACAAGAGAAAAGGTTGAATATTATCTGCAATATACTACATATAAGGCTACAGATATTGTCAATACGGTAAATGGCAAGGTACAGGACGTACCTCCTGCAAACAGAGAAATACTCGCTTATCATGTTGCAGTCAACGCAATTATGGCAGGCTGTCCGCCTGAATATATGCCATTATGTATTGCCATTACAAGATGCTTTGCAAACGGTAATTTCTACAAATCGCTTGCAAGTACTCACGGTTGGACACCATATGTTCTTGTAAGCGGACCTATAGCCAGACAGCTCGGCATTTCTTACGAAAACGGAATGATAAATCAGGAAGCCAACAAGCTCTTAGGAAGATTTGTGTCACTTGCTATGCTTAATCTTGCCGGATATAAAATTAAAGAGAATCGAATGGGTACTTTCGGATATATGTTGCCTGTCGCATTTGCCGAAGATGAGCAGGCTTGTCTTGATATAGGCTGGAATCCTTATCACGTTGAAAAAGGCTATGACCTCAACACAAGTGTAGTGACCTGTGGTTCTACTCTTACATGGGGCAATCCTATAGACATAGGTACAACAGATGCAGACAAGGCAATTCAGCTTTTGTCATGGGACGTTACCGAAAAACAACAGAACGGTCTTGGTAATACTAATCCACGTGAAGCCCGTATGATTTGGCTTACAAAAGATGCCGCCACAACTATTGCAAAAGGCTGTAGCTCAAAGACAGAATTAAAAGATACTCTTACAGGCACGGCACGCAGACCTCTATGGATGCGTACATATGCACATTACTGGGCTAATACAGGTTCAAAGATACATATGAACACAACATTTGACCAGCATTATAATGACATCAAGAACGGTGCTTCTACTGAAAATGTTGAGCGTGACTACGTTTCACAGACACCTGTGCCGGAATGGCTCAGAGGTGTTGTGCCATTTGAAACAATTGATACCACACAGACTATTGAATCAAATAATACAGGATTTGTAATAACTGGTGGCGACATCAGCAGTCAGGTACAGATTTTGCCGGGTGGTGACACCTGTTCATTTAATGTTAATCTTCCACGCAACTGGGATACTTTGGTTGCGAATGAGGGATATAAACCAATCGGAAATTATAATCTTTCAAAATAAAAACAGAAAGGGTGATATTTATGAAGTCCAGATATTTTAAACGTGTGGTTTCCGTGCTTTCGTGTTTGACGATTGGCTTTATGACTGTTCCTTTTTCAGCTGATTCAGCTGTATTGAAAGACGGTTATGAAGATGAATACGAATCACAGGGAAAAACATATCAAAGTCTTGGCGTTCTTGAAGACCAATATGATTTAATCGAACCGGAAAACAACAGATTCCCTGTCATTTCTCCGAACAGCAAATATGACAAGTCTTATCCCCCGCTGTTTACCGGAACATATGGGGAGGTAGAGTATTATTTTAAGGAGCAGGGTATGACAGACGGCTTGCCTGTAGTACCGCCGACTAAGATAAAAGCAGAAAAGTTTATTGGTTATTCTTCTTACGGATATAATGATGTAGTCGCTACAGTGAACGGAAGAAAAGTAAAAGCTTATCAGATTGCCGCAAATGCAATTATGGCAGGCTGTTCACCGGAGCATTTGCCTGTATGTGTTGCATTTGTGGAAGCATTAAGCGATAATGGGTATCTTAATTCGCTGAAATCAGGAAAGCTTACTCCTATGATGTATGTAAACGGTCCTGTTGCACGTCAGATTGGAATAGATAATACTCAAGGTATGACTACCGAAGAAACTAATATAGCAATCGGACGCTTTATGGAGCTTGCTCTTATCAATCTGGCAGGTATTGAACGCACAAACGCTTTTGGTAATGTTCAGCCGTTAGTTTTCTCCGAAAATGACGAAATCTGCGTTAATATCGGCTGGAAACCTCATCATGTAGAAAAGGGCTATCAGCTCAATGACAATGTTATTACAGCTACATCATTCTCTATGTGGGGAAACAATGTTACACCTGCTACAGATTTGCCGGAAGAAATTATGAAAGTACTTGCGTGGGATATTACAGAAAAAAATATTAATGCTCTTGGCAGTGCTTCTGTAGAGGATAATGCTAATACGCATCGTCTTATCTTTATTACAGAACCTGTAGCAACTGCTTTGGCTACAAAATATAAGTCTAAGGATTCTCTGGAAAATGCTCTTGTTGAGAACGCAAGACGACCGCTTTATATGCGTGCCTATGCTTATTATTACGCAAACACAGGCAGTGTACTCAACAAATCATTTGATGAGGTTTATACTGAACTGAAATGCACTGATTCAGAAGATGCAAAGTCTACAGTTTCACCGCCTTGGATAAATGGTATAACATATTCTGATATAGATACCGTTGCCACAATGATAAAGGGCAATACTGATATAATCATTACAGGCGACAGCTCCAGAAATAAAACACAGGTTATGCCCGGCGGAATTTCAGTGACAAAGAAAGTAAAACTGTCAGATAATTGGGATAAACTTGTTACCAGCATGAACTATAACCCGATTGACAGCTTCTATCTTTCTGAACAGGATAATACAATTACTCCGTCTGCAAACTTGCCGTCAGTTCTCACAAACGGTACATATCGTATTCTTGACTCTGTATCCGGTTCATCAAATCTTACAAGACCGGGCAGATTATATTATGATTCCGCAAGCAATACCCTTTATTGCTATCCACAAGGTGCATCAGAAAAAACATCTGTAGTATTAGACAGCAATAAATATGCTTCTTTCATTGATTATCTGACAAACTTAGGATATAACAGTTCTTTTACTGTTAATAATGGTAAACTTACTGATATAACTATTCGTTTTTCCTCTAATGAAAGTAAACTCCGCAACAATACGATTGCTTTGACTGATAAGTCATTTACCGGACTTAACTTAACACTTCACGCAAATAATACCTCTAACAGCAACGCTGCCGGTGGTATTGCAAAAGATGGAGCTACAGTAGAATTATCAAGTACAATAACTTCATATACAGTAAACCTTGACGGTGATATTGTTATGGGTGATACAACGAACACAAAATTTGTCAAGCTGAACGGTACAAAGATTACTGTTAATCCGTCTGTAGAAGCAGGTGCAACCGCTATTATAGGTTCAGAAAATTCAAACGGTACTTTCAGGACAATGACATTTGTAAACAGCGGTGACGGCACTTATACAATCACATACAATACTGCAAATACATTATCAAATACCAATTCAACTTTTTATTTAAAAGGCTCATTTAACAATCAAAATAATACAGATGTATTTAAGAAAACAGATAACAGTGACGTTATTACTCTTACTAAAGAGTTATCTGCCGGTAAATATACATTTAAAATCTACAACTTAGCTACAGATAAATTGTACGGAAAAAACAATACTGTAATTAAAGATACTACAAATCGATTAGTTTTAGTTGACGCAGGAAATGAATGTGTGTTGAATGCAACAGGCGGTATATATGAATTCAAGTACGAAATTTCAACCAACAGACTTTCTATTTATTCTGCAAATAAAGCTGTTGTTTGTATGGGCGATTGTAATAATGATGGTACTTTTAATATTGCTGATGTTATTCTGCTTCAGAAATGGCTTTTAGCAGTTCCTAATGTAACACTTCCTGATTGGAAAGCTGCTGATTTGTGTAATGATGACAGATTAGATGTATTCGACTTATGTATGATGAAACGCTTGCTTTTAAATAGTTAATATTCTCTCTATCTGCACAAGAGAGAAGAGTAATTCCTATAATATGGGGACAAACAGCATCTCAGGATAAAAACATTCCTGTGGTGCTGTTTTTTTATATATAAAGAAACCAAATATGCCATTTGAAAAAGAAAAGAGTATCATTCTCCCTTGATTCATGTCGGAGATGATACTCATTTTTTGTCGGTATAAGGTCACTTCGGAATTGCCCTTTTTTAACTGTCACAAAATTCAAGGAACGTACCAGAATCGCACATTACAGCGGTCTGCCGGAACTTATGTCCATGTTCAAACAGATTGCGGATATTCGCACTTCTGATACTCTGAAACTTGATGTTCCAGAATGTGAATACAAGGTTGTAAATGTTGAGGCTACAGAATTTCAGAAAGAACTTGTTGCCGAACTTTCCGACAGAGCAGACGCTATAAACTCAGGCAATGTTGACCCGACAATTGATAATATGCTCAAAATCACATCGGATGGACGAAAACTCGGTCTTGACCCACGACTTATTGACCCGTCATTCGAGGATAATCCAGATACAAAGCTGAATCAGTGCGTTGAAAATGTTGCCCGTATTCACGCTGAAACTGCGGAGGACAAACTTACACAGATTATTTTTTGCGATTTGGGAGTACCACACAAAAATTCTTCCGATACTGAAAAATCTGACAGTGCAGAA
Organism: uncultured Ruminococcus sp.; assembly: GCA_947173865.1. GTDB lineage: Bacteria > Bacillota > Clostridia > Oscillospirales > Ruminococcaceae > Ruminococcus. Next base: position 996 of record CAMWGS010000130.1, on the reverse strand, counting down.
GAAAAAGACGACAACAAATCATCTTCTGAAAGAGAATCGCTTGAGGAGGAGTGCGATTTTAATGTATATGATGACATAAAGTCAAAACTGATTGCCAAAGACATACCCGAAAACGAGATTGCGTACATCCACGATGCCAAAAACGAAAAACAAAAAAGCGAACTTTTTGAGAAAGTCCGTTCAGGTGAAATCCGTGTACTGTTGGGTTCGACTGCAAAAATGGGTACAGGTACTAACGTTCAGAAAAAGCGGATTGCCGTTCACGATTTGGATATTCCGTGGCGACTTGCTGATTTGGAACAGCGTGCCGGACGTATCATCAGACAAGGCAACGAAAACAAGAATGTGTCCATTTATCGCTATGTCACTAAAGGCACATTCGATGCTTATTCCTATCAGACTTTAGAGAATAAGCAGAAATTTATTTCACAGATTATGACTTCAAAAACTCCGGCAAGAAAATGCCAGGATGTAGACCAGCAAGCACTGACTTATTCCGAAATTAAGGCTCTTTGTACCGGTGATGAGCGAATCAAGGAAAAACTTATGCTTGACAACGTCAAGGAACTGCGTGTACTTTCTGCCGAACACCAGAATACAGTCTTTGAAATGGAGGATAAAATCAAGGCATTTCCCGAAAAAGAAAAGAATTTACAGACTGCACTTGACAATCTTCATTCGGACAGGGAATATCTCCGCAAACTTCCGATTGATGAAGAAACGAAACTGCCCGTATTTAAAATTACTATCGGTGAAACTGAATACACAGACAGAAAAGAGGCAGCCAAAGCACTTGAAACAGCTGTACTTTCAGTCAGACAAGCTGACAGACCTATAAAAATCGGTGAATTTCAGGGATTTCCACTGTCGGTTACAATGAACAGTCTGGCAATGGGTGGCGGAGTATCTGCTACAATTGACGGAGCATATCCTCACACAACAAATCTGATTGAAAGTTTCTCACATAATCTCAGACGACTTGAGGGCTGTCTGTAC
>CAMWGS010000129.1 GCA_947173865.1 uncultured Ruminococcus sp. | reverse complement strand
TTCACATACTCAATAAAATCAAAATCATCATTTGCATTTTCAGGAATGGCATTTATATTTTTACTGCTGTCCGAACATATGATAGCATTATTCTTATATTGCTTATCTTCTTCGTCCATGTCAACAAGGGCAGAATTAGAAGCTTTCATCAGCGTTGAAGCCCATGAATCGAGTACTTTTCTTTCTGTATCATCTGAAAATTCCCCCAGATAAATGTGACTTTCGTCCTTGTCAATAATTTCAAAATCACATTCATACTTTTCGCCGTCAATTTTTATTTCAACAGTATCTTTATCAATAACTTTGTACTTGCCTTTTTCACCGTCAATTCTCACTATTCTGTCGTCTTTGAATCTTACGGTGAAGTCAAGCTCATTGCCGTGGGCATTGCATAACTCCCACTTGCCCTCAAGATTCGGCTTACCGCATGATGTAAGCACTGATACAGACATTGTACACATCAGACAAACTGCTATAAATTTTTTCATTTCCTACTCCTAAATAATATTTTATTTATGGTATTTTCCGCCCTCTGCAATCTGAAATGCCCTGTAAATCTGTTCCAGTAACATAATTCTTGCAAGCTGGTGTGGGAAAGTCATTTCTGACATAGAAAGTTTAAAACTGCCCATTGCTTTTATTTCGGGAGAAAGTCCGAAAGAACTTCCGATTATGAAAGTAACAGTGCTGAAACCGTTCACACCTGCCGACGATATTTTTTCTGAAAACTTAACGCTTGTCAGTTGTTTTCCCTCAATGCACATCGGTATTATCATACCTTTTACATACTTTTTTATATTTACCGCTTCTTTCTGTAGTGCCGAATTTATTTCCTTTTCGGACGGATTATCACTTAACCTGCATTCGTCGAGTTCATGAAGCTCAAAAGTACAGTATCTTGAAAGCCTCTTTATATACTCCGCACAGGCACTGCGAAGATAGTCCTCTTTAAGTTTTCCTATAACTATAAGATTTATTGTCATCAGAAAATCACCGCCCCTCCTTTAGTTTCAACAGGTGCAACACCCATTAAATAATCCTTGTTTCGTTTATAGCCTGAAAGACTTTTCTGCACCGTTGAATCGGCAATATACGGCGTATTATTATCCTGACTGAGATGTCCGAGAAGAAAATAAACCGTTCCACGTTCAATCAGCTTTCCGACCTGTAAAGCACAGTCGTCATTTGAAAGATGACCATTCATTGAAAGTATACGCTCTTTCAGATAAAGAGGATAATTTCCCGTCCGCAACATATTTTCATCATAATTTGACTCTATAAGAACCATTCTGCAATCTGTAAAAGCCTTGTCGGCTTCAGGCGTTATATAACCTGTGTCAGTACATATGGCACAATATTTATCGTCGGCTGTATGTATTCTGTAACCGCAAGGCTGTACTGCATCATGAGAAACATCAAAACCTGTAATTTCCATGTCTGCACAGGCTATACTGCCTTTCATTTCAATAACGGGCGACTGCGGTGAAATTTTATCTTCATCACAGAGTTTCTGCAATGTTTTCTTTTTACCGTAAACAGTAGCACCTGTTTTTTTAGTAAGCATTTTAAGTCCTGCAACGTGGTCACTGTGTTCGTGCGTTATGAAAACCGCCTGTACGGCTTTAAGCGGTATTCTGTTTATTTCAAGTGCGGAGGAAAGTTTTCTGTAACTCACTCCGCAGTCTATAAGTATTCCACCCTTTTCAGTCCCTATAAAATGGGCGTTGCCCTTGCTTGAACTGAAAAGCGGGTATATTCTTGCCATTTCAAACCTCTTTTCTGTTTACAATGTATTCCATAGCAAAATATTCATGTTCGAACATACTGCACTCCCCTGAAAAATCAAAACCAAGATTTCTGTATGTTTCAACAGCAGGAATATTACTTTTCACAACAAAAAGATGAACCGATTCAAAGCCATTTTCTGACAGTATGTCAATAAGATTTCCCACCATTATACGTGCATATCCGTTTCCCTGATATTCGGGAGCAATCACTATTCTTGATATTTCACACTGTGTGCCGTCATTGATTTTCCAGAAGTCATTATTTTCAAAGACACTTTCCGATTCCACAGAACAAGCACCGATTATTATATTATTATCCTCAAATACATAAAGATTTCCGTTTCTGAAATCCTGCATTACGTTCTGAATTGTCGGATAATCTTCCGTCCAGAGCGAATAATTAAAACCTATTACGCTCTTGTAAATATCGGCGACAACATTAATATCAGTCTGTACTGCTTTTCTTAAATTCATATTTTCTTTATCTCCATACTATTATACCGGATTTTCTGTAGAAACCTGACTTTTGTAATATTCATATATATCATCAAAATTCATATCACTGTCAAAATCAAACTTATCGGAATTTATTTCGCTGTCAGTGTTCACAAGAAATCTTTCATTGCACAATCCGACAATATCATTATCTGATTTATACGTACATACCACACCATAACAAGCAGCGTGCTTTATAAAGAAAATATACTGATATTCATCAATATCACTGAAATAATTACTTATACTTTCAGAAATATCAAAGTCACTTCCTGCATTTTCGGGAACTGCATTGATACTTCTGCTTTCGTCTGAACATATTACAGCAGGGTCACTGAAAAAAATACCTTCCTCGTCCATCTCAACTAAAACTGTATTAATTGATTTCATTAGATTTTCAGCAGTTGAATCAAGACATCTTTTCTGTGCTTTTTCTGATATATCGTGAATACAAACAAGCTTTTCATCTTTGTCTATCACTTTAAAATCAAGATTATCGCCACTTATTTTAATGGTATCACTGTCAATGACTTCATATTCTTCGTTTATTCCATAAATTTTCACCTGTCCGTCATTTCTGAAATTGACTTTATAACCAAGTTGAATGCCGTCAGATGTACAGATTTCCCATGCACCATCAAATTTCGGTTTATCGCAGGCGGTAAACACAAATACAGTAAGCAGACATATAATACAAACTGAAATTTTTTTCATTCCTGCACCTGCTTTTTATATTTTATTTATTTCTGTACCCTGCCTTGTTTCCTTGACTTCGTAACCGAGTTCGGCAATTTTATTTCTGAGTTCGTCGGCAAGAGCAAAATTCTTTTCTTTACGTGCATTTTTTCTCTGTTCAACAAGTTCAATTACTTCCGACGGAATTTCCTCGTTGTCTTCCTCAGCAGACTTTTCGGCATTAGCTATAAGGTCAATTCCAAGAACCTTGTCAAATTCTGAAATAAGTGCAAGCTTTGTCACAGCATTTGTCTTTGATTTAAGAACATCATAAACGGCAGTAATTGCAAGAGAAGTATTAAGGTCATTGTCAAGAGCGTCCGTAAAATTTTTCATAAGACGGTCATATTCGGTTGTTTCAACCTTTCCCGACTTATCAGACGTAAGCGGAGCGATTTTTTCAACAAGCTTATTATAGGAGGTCACGGCATTGTTGAGATTATCCCAATCAAAAACAAGCGACTTTCTGTAATGGGACAACAGACAGAAATATCTGTAAACAACAGGATTATATCCCTTTTCCTCAAGAAGTGTAACTGTAAGAAATTCACCCTTTGACTTACTCATCTTACCACTGTTTGTATTGAGATGATGTACATGAAACCAGTAATTGCACCACTCATGACCGAGATAAGCTTCACTTTGTGCTATTTCGTTGGTATGATGAGGAAAAGCGTTGTCAATTCCTCCGCAGTGAATGTCAAGATATTCGCCGAGATTCTTCATGCTTATACAGGAACATTCAATATGCCAGCCAGGATAACCTACACCAAAAGGACTGTCCCATTTAAGTTCCTGTGAATCAAACTTTGATTTCGTGAACCAAAGAACAAAGTCAGCCTTGTTATGTTTATTTTCATCTTCTTCAACACCCTCACGTACACCTACAGCAAGGTCTTCTTCTTTGAAGTCGTTGAAAACATAGTATTTATCAAGCTTTGAGGTATCAAAGTAAATATTTCCGCCTGCCTCGTATGCGTAGCCTTTTTCCATAAGAACTTCAATTACACGTATAAATTCATCCATATAGGAAGTGGCAGGAACTACAACGTCAGGAGTTTTTATATTGAGTTTTTTACAGTCACTGAAAAATGCGTCCGTGTAGAACTGTGCTATTTCCATTACTGTCTTGTGTTCACGTTTTGCACCCTTCAACATTTTATCGTCACCTGTGTCGCCGTCGCTTGTAAGATGTCCGACGTCTGTTATGTTCATGACACGCTTCACATCAAGACCTGTAAAACGCAGATATTTTTCAAGAACGTCCTCCATGATATAAGTACGAAGATTACCTATATGTGCATAGTGATATACAGTAGGTCCGCAGGTGTAAATACTTGCTTTTCCCGCCTCATGAGGAACAAACTCCTCTTTTTTATGTGAAAGTGAATTATATAACTGCATCGTAAACCGCTCCTTTTAAAATTATAATTTCTGATATCTCTCAAGTGTCTCTTTTTCATTTTTAAAGAGATTGAAATTTCTGTCCTTTTCCGCTTCCTGTGAAGCAAACGCCGCAAGCCGTCTGTCGTCGGTAAGAAGTCCGCCTGCCTGATAGGCAAGCTGTTCATACCAGTCCCAAGAATATCGGTCATCGGGGAAACCGTGAGGAAATTCTATTTCCGATATAGTTCCCATAAAACTGCTTTTTACACCTTTGGCAGTAAAGAATTTATTGTCAAATGAAATGATTATCTCAACATCATTATATTCTGACGTATCATCAAAAAAACGACCGCTGTGAAAACTGCTCCATTCAAGCAAAGAGGCACGTATTCTCCTTGTCTTGTCTGCAACACCATAGCTTATCGTCATTCTTTCGGGTGGCATTGCAAGCTCCTCCCTGTCCATTTTCAAGTCATACTGTAAATAGTCAATAATTCCGTCAATCTGTCTTTCTCTGAAACGTATGTATTCAAGTCCGAAATTAAAATATACAGACATCTCCAAACTCCTTTACTTTTATTCACACAATTTTATACAGTGCCGACATTCTTTGGAATATCGGCACTCTGATTTATTTTTTCATCTCTGAAACTTCATTTTTCAGTCGTTCAAGTTCCGTATTCAGACGGCACAGTTCCTGAGAAACAGGGTCGGGAATATGAATCTGGTCAATCTCCCTGCAAACGTCAGAACAAACTTTCTGACCGTTTCTTTTCACTACTCTTGCCGGAACACCAACTGCCGTGCAGTTGTCGGGAATTTCGTTGAGAACTACGGCATTAGCTGCAATTTTCACATTGTTGCCTACCCTGAAAGGTCCGAGAACCTTCGCACCCGCTCCGACAAGTACATTGTGTCCGAGCGTGGGGTGACGTTTTCCCTTGTCCTTTCCCGTACCTCCGAGCGTAACACCCTGATAAAGCAAACAATTATCCCCTATTACAGCAGTTTCACCGATAACCACACCCATTCCGTGGTCAATAAAAAGTCCTTTACCGATTTCTGCACCGGGATGAATTTCAATTCCAGTTTTTTTCCTTGCACGCTGTGAAATTATACGTGCTACCGTAAACATCTTCCTTTTATAGAACCAGTGTGCTACACGGTAACTTCTTACTGCGGTAAGACTGGGATATGTCATTAATATCTCAAAAGTACTGCGTGCCGCAGGGTCACGCTCCTTTATAAGTCGGATATCTCTCCGTATATATCTGAACAAATTTTTTCCTCCTTATTAAAAAGTAAACCCCCGGAGGCATGAAAATCACCTCCGGAGGCGTATATAACGCGGTTCCACTCCGATTTATAGCTTTATCCCGTAACGAAGGAAACGCTGCGGAATACTTTGTGTTTTCCTCCGCAGAGCTGACAGACGCACTTCACTTTTTCCGTCTGTACCGTCACACCGTCCCGATACTCTCTGAAAGACTAAAAAAAAGTTACTCTGACTGCTACGCTTTTAAAAATATTGCTTATACTATTATATACCATTGCTCAGGATTTTGTCAAGACTTATATTTCTTTGGGAGTGACTAATAGCGGAGTTAAAAAAAATCAACAAGAGCAAATGGGAGCTG
>CAMWGS010000128.1 GCA_947173865.1 uncultured Ruminococcus sp. | reverse complement strand
GAACAGGCTTTATATAATTCGGGAAAAACAACCGCATCAATTTCACCCGTTTCGTCGGAAAGAGTAAGAAAACACATTTTGTCACCTTTTTTTGTAACATGGTTTTTCCTATTCTGTATCAGACATAAAATTTTTATACTGTCACCGTCTTTTATTTCCGTACCTGAAACAACATTTAATTTTTTTGTCCTCATAAGTTCCGAAATATACTCATAATCAGCAAGAGGACTTCCGCTTAAATATATTCCCGCCGATTCTTTTTCCATTGACAGTAACTTTTTACGGCTGTACTCGGGAACAGACGGAATTTTTACATTCATATCCCCAGTATTCGTACTGTCAAGAAAGTTAAGCTGACCGTCTATCACATCATTACCGCCTGAATTGACCGTATCAATAATCATTTCATAATTTTCAATCATCTGACGGCGGTTCAAACCCAGACCGTCGAAAGCTCCTGTCATAATCATACTTTCAAGGGCTTTTTTATTAAGGTCACGTCCCTCAATACGTTCACAGAAATCCTGCAAACCTGTAAATCTGCCTTTCATCTGTCTTTCGGCTATAATCCTTTCAGCCAGACCGACACCGACGTTTTTCAGTGCCAGAAGTCCGAAATACATTTTTCCGTCACGGTATGAAAAACCTTTCATACTCCTGTTTACATCAGGACGCACTATCTCTATACCGTAAGAACGACACATATTTATATATTCGGCAAGTTTCCCCGTAGATGATGACATCACGCTTGACATCAGAGCCGACATATATATACCTCTGTAATGGTATTTCAGATATGCCGTCTGATACGAAAGACAGGCGTAAGCGGTTGCGTGGGACTTATTGAAAGCGTATGAAGCAAAACTTATCAGTTCGTCAAAAATTTCGTTTGCCGTATCTTCTGAAACACCGTTTTTACCTGCACCACTTACAAAACTTTCACGCTCATGCAACATTACATCATGCTTTTTCTTTGCCATTGCACGACGTACAATATCTGCATGACCGTATGAATATCCTGCAAGTTTACGGCATATTTCCATTACCTGCTCCTGATATATTATACAACCGTATGTTTCCTCAAGAATGTCTTTCAGAAGTGGGTGCTTATACTGTACCTTGTCGGGATTATTCTTGTTTCTTATATACAGAGGTATTGACTTCATAGGTCCAGGACGGTAAAGTGAAAGCATCACTATCAAATTTTCTATACGTTCGGGTTTAAGTTCGGTAAGACATTTGGTTATTCCCTCACTTTCAAACTGAAATACTCCTCCCGTATCGCCGTCAGCGAGCATTCTGTAAACGTTTTTATCGTCAAGAGATATATTGTCAATATCAAAATCAGGCAAAGTGCGGTGAATTTCATTCACGGTATCACGTATTATTGTAAGATTACGCAGACCGAGAAAATCCATTTTAAGAAGTCCGAGCGATTCAAGAATATTCATGGTATACTGTGTCACAATTGTTCCGTCGTTTTTCTGAAGCGGAACAACGTCACTCAAAGGTACAGCAGAAATCACCACACCTGCCGCATGAGTTGAAGAATGTCTCGGCATACCCTCTATTTTAATAGCAAGGTCAATCAGCCTTTTAACCGATTTGTCCGAAACATACATAGAATGAAGTTCAGCGGATTCTTTAAGTGCGTCATCAAGAGTGCTTCCGACATCAATCTGTTTCGCTACCTTGTCACATATCTGGTACGGCATACTGAGTACACGTCCCACATCACGCACCGCCGCTTTTGCTTTAAGAGTATCAAACGCTATTATTTCAGACACTCTGTCACTGCCGTACTTCTGCACCACATAATCTTTTACTTTCTGTCGTCCCTCAATACAGAAATCAATGTCAAAATCAGGCATACTAACACGTTCGGGATTCAAGAAACGTTCAAAGAGCAGACCGTATTTAATGGGGTCTACACCTGTTATTCCGATACAATAAGCACATAAACTTCCTGCTCCTGAACCTCTGCCCAGTCCGACTGGAATTTTATTTTCTTTTGCATATCGGATAAAATCCCATACTATAAGAAAATAGTCGGTATAGCCCATTTTTATGATTACGGAAAGTTCGTATTCCATTCTTTCAGTTACGCTGACAGGCGGATTCAGACCGTATTTTTCATACATACCCCTGAAACACAGCTCACGGAAATATGCTTCATTGTCGGTCACACCAACAGCCGTAAACTTCGGAAGTTTTATATTTCCGAACTCAAAAGAAACATTACAGCGTTTTGCAATAAGGGCAGTATTTGTCACAGCCTCCTCATGTCCACTGAAAAGCCGCGCCATTTCGTCTGCCGACTTGACATAGAATTCTTCCGTCTCAAAACTCATTCCGTTGGGTTCACCAAGAATTTTATTGGTCTGTATACAAAGAAGAACATTCTGCATCTCAGCATCATTACGACTTATATAATGACAGTCGTTTGTAGCAACAAGTGGTATACCTGTTTCTGCCGAAAGCCTGTAAAGCGATGGCAATATTTTCAGTTCGTCACGTATGCCGTGATTCTGTATTTCTATGAAATAATTCCCCTCTCCGAAAATATCACGATATTCAAGTGCCTTTGCCTTTGCTCCTTCATAGTTGCCGTTTACAAGCAGTCTCGGAACTTCACCCGCAAGACAGGCAGAAAGACATATAAGCCCCGAATGATATTTTTTAAGAAGTTCGGTGTCAACTCTCGGACGGTTATAAAATCCCTCTATACTCGCAGCAGATACAAGCTTTACAAGGTTTCTGTAACCCTCGTTGTTTTCACAGAGCAGTATCAGATGAAACGGTGACAAATCTATTCTTCCGTCCTTATCGTGACGACTTCTCGGTGCAACGTACACTTCACAGCCTATAACCGCCTTTATTCCGTTTTTTTTCGCCTCGTTCCAGAACTCAACCGCACCATACATATTACCGTGGTCTGTTATTGCAACGGCAGTCTGTCCAAGTTCCTTTACCCTCTCAAAAAGTTTCTTTATGCGACACGCTCCGTCAAGCAGACTGTATTCTGTATGAACATGAAGATTAACATATTCATTATTTTTCATTTTCATTTCCCCTGTTCCTTATATCTTCCGCAATTCTTGCAATCCTTCTGAAACGGTGATTGACTCCAGAACGGCTTATAGACAGTATTTCCCCTATTTCTTTCAGGCTCATATCCATATTTTCAAGACGTATTTCAGCAACTTCACGCAGTTCATCCGACAGACTTTCAAGACCGTCTGCCGATTCAATAAGATGTATATCTTCGGTCTGCTTCATGGCAGCATTAACGACTTTGTCTATATTGGCTGAATCACAGTTTGCAAGCCTGTTTGCCTTGTTGCGAACGTCCTTATAAATCTTTACATTCATTATTTCAAGAGTGCAGTTCTGAGCTCCTATGAATGTCAGTGTATCTTCAATTGATTCACTGTCCTTTATATAGACGATATACTGTCCACGACGAACCGCCGTTTTTGCGTTCACTCCTATGTCACCTAAAAGAACGGTAAGTTCTTCCGCAAGAACTTCCGTCGGTACGGCAAACTCAAGATGATATTCTTTTGCAGGGTCGTTCACACTTCCGCATGAAAGAAAAATCCCTGCCGTAAATACTCCGATGCTGTTCGTCACAATAATTTCTGAATTGATAGTCCTCACGGAATTTATGAATTTATATGTCCTGTAAACCTCGCCTATCAGATTTTCGTCATGAATGTCGTAACTGTAAAGAACACTGCCGTCCTTCCGTGCGTTTTCACTACACTCCCAATTCACTTTAAAGACGTTTTTAAAGAGTTTTCCGAAAAGTTCAGCAGAAACAGCACTCTCACTCTGAAAACATATATGCTCAGGAGTAAGTGTACGGCAGAAAAGCAACATTCCGTAAAGACACGCAAAACGTTTGTCATTGTCACATATAGCAGAACATATTTCACTTCTTACATCATTTGAGAAAGACATTAAAAAAATCAGTCCTTTCCGAAAATTGTCCGCACACGCCCGAAAAAATTCGGACATATACGGACAAGAAATTAAATTCTTTTATCTTTTGTTATGTCACGGTGATATTTCTGAACCTTGTAATTGTTTTCCGTCAGATGACGTGACATAAGTTCCGCAAACGTAATTGAACGATGTTTTCCGCCCGTACAGCCGAAAGCTATAACCAGCTGACTTTTTCCCTCATGTACATAAAGCGGAATAAGATAATCAATAAGGTCTGTAAGCTTTCTGAAAAGTTCCTGAGACTGTTCAAAACTCATAACATAGTCCCTTACACATTCGTCACAGCCTGTATGATTACGCAGTTCTTCAATATAATATGGATTCGGCAGACATCTTACGTCAAAGACAAGGTCTGATTCCGTAGAAACTCCGTACTTGAAACCGAATGACATCACTTTTATTGTAAGTGAGTCTGAACTGCGGTTGAGGAAAAGTTCCTTTACCTGCTCCTTAAGCTGTCCCGACGAAAGTTCAGACGTTTCAATATAATAATCAGAAATTTCTCTTAGCTGAGATAACTGCATACGTTCGTATTTTATAGCCTTGTGAAGATTTCCGCTGAATTTTTCGTCAAGAGGGTGACGACGGCGTGTTTCCTTGTAACGTTTAATAATTACTTCGTCGCTTGCCTCAATAAAAATAACTTTCACTTCAAGTTTTTCATCACTTTTAAGATACTGCCATGAACGGAAAATTTCCGCAAACATATCTCCCGTTCTTATATCCACAGCAACGGCAATTTTGTTTATTCCGCTGTCTGTTTTACGGCATATATCAACAAAGCGTGAAATAAGCTTCGGAGGAATATTGTCAATACAATAATAGCCTATGTCCTCCATAACGTCCATGACACAGGACTTGCCTGAGCCTGACATTCCTGTAATAATTAACAGCTGCATAAAATACCTCCCCTGATTATAGGAATTTCAATATCAGAAAATAATTTACTTCAATATTATCGGTTCAAGTTCAAGTACAAAACCCGTTTTTTCCTTTACTGTTTTCTGAACCATACCACAAAGCTCCAGTACGTCTGCACTGGTTGCATAACCCTTGTTTATCACAAAACCGCTGTGTTTTTCACTTACTTCCGCACCACCGCACGAAAGTCCCTTAAGTCCGCACTGCTCAATAAGAAGTGAAGCATAACTGCCCTCTGGTCTCTTGAAAGTACTGCCCGCACTGGGATATTCAAGAGGCTGTTTCGAGCTTCTTTTAGCCATACAGTTATTCATTGCCTCTTTTATACTTTCGGCATTCCCTGCTGAAAGTTCCATTGTAACGGACGTAATTACACATGATTTCCCTGAAAAAATGCTGTGCCTGTATGAAAGTTCCATATCTTCACGGCTTATGAAACGCTTTTCACAGTTTTCGTCTATATACTCTGCAGAAACAACTATGTCAGCCATTTCGCTTCCATATGCTCCTGCGTTCATGTACAAAGCACCGCCGACTGTTCCGGGAATACCGAAAAGGTTCTCCATACCTGTAAGTGACGACTGCTGTGCATGAACACACGCAGATGCAAGCAAAGCACCTGCATCGCATTTTATTGTATTTCCGTTTACTTCGATTTTGGCAAAGTCACTGCTGAAAAGCAGAATAACACCGTCAAAACCCTCGTCGGAAACAATAACGTTGCTTCCCCTTCCGAGAATAAAGTATCTTATATCATTTCCTCTGAGATAACGGAGTATTTCCACGACCGAATCCGCAGAATTGACACTTATCAACGCACGGCACGCACCACCGAAACGAAAAGTGACATATTCACCAAGAGAACACTCCGCAGTTATACGACAACCGAGCTTGTCACAAATATCAGTAAGTTCATTTATATTTACCATAGTTTCCCCCTATCTGAAATATTTTTGCATAAGAGATTTTTTTAACATTTCTGTCTTTTCAAGTACCTGTTTCACTATTGATTTTGATTTTTCGGTCTGAACTACAAAAGTGGCGAATTGCTTTTGCAGTTCAAGCGGAGGAACAGGAATTTCAAGAGTAGAAAGTATTTGCTGATTAAGATTTTTTATATTTGCCC